>JAEWCI010000125.1 GCA_023390705.1 Pseudomonadota bacterium | reverse complement strand
TCCCTGGTCAACCCGCTGGCGCGGGCCATAAACGGCTTCGCCACCCCCGGCAACCGGATGTTCACCGGGCCGGGCCGTTCCGGCAACCGCTTGGGGCGGCCCGGATCCGCAACAGGGCCTGCGGAATGCCGCCGGAGCGGCTAAGCTGTGCCGCGCGGGCGATGTACCACGCGAGATGACGGAGACGGCGTTGAAGCATTTTTCCCGGGCGGTCGCCGCCCTCTGGCTGTATCTCGCCCCAGGGCTCGCCACGGTTGCCCCGGCGGCGGCCCAGCAATTTTCCGCCGAGCAGCGGCAGGAGATCATCTCCATCCTGCGCGAGGCCCTGCGCCAGGACCCCTCCATCCTGCGTGACGCGCTGGAGGCGATGGAGTCCGCCGAGCAGGAGAACCGCGAGCAGGCGACACGTGCCGCGCTTGCCGCCCATGCCGAGGCGCTGTTCCGCGACCCGGCGGACCCGGTGCGCGGCAACCCGCAGGGCAGCGTGACCCTGGTGGAATTCTTCGACGCCCGTTGCGGCTACTGCAAGCAGCTTCACCCGACCCTGGAACAACTGATCCGCCGCCAGCCCGACCTGCGGGTGGTGATGAAGGACCTGCCGATCCTCGGCCCCAACAGCGTGCTGGCCAGCCGCGCCCTGCTGGCTGCCCAGCGGCAGGGCAAATACGGCCCCTTGCAGGATGCCCTGCTGAAACTGCGCGAGGAGCCGACCGAGCCGGTCCTGCGGCGGGAGGCGGAGCGGGTGGGCCTCGACTGGGCCCGGCTGCGGCGGGACATGGACGACCCGGCGGTGCAGCGGCGGCTGCAGGCGAATCTCGCCCTGGCCCAGGCGCTGCACATCCAGGGCACGCCGGCCATCGTGGTGGGCGAGCAGGTGATCCCCGGCGCGGTGGACCTGGGCACGCTGGAGGCGCTGGTGGCGGCGGCGCGCCCGGTGCGCTGATACCGCGCTTCATCCGCACCAGTTGCGCCACGCAATGCGCCGGAACATCGGCGCGGCCGCCCGCCTGACCGGTCTGCGAGGACCAGCAGCGCCGGGCGGAGATGGCCGGGTCACCGCCGGGTCAAGCCCGGGGGCAGGCGCCCGGCCATGACGTTGAAGGAGCAGGACGTGGAAGGGGCGGCCCGCTACGCCCAGTCCGGCTCCCGCCACGTCGCCCCTTCATCCAGCGGATAGACCGGCCGCGGCAGCCGCTTCCAGGGGAAGTTCTTCAGCACCGGGCTGGTCAGGCCGGGCGCGTCCACCTCGAAGATCCGGTCCGGGGTGAAGAATTCGTCGAAGCCGGCGCGGAAATGGCCGCGGCTCTTCACCACCACCGTCCGCGCCGCGCCGATGTCGATGCCGTGCATCTCCAGCATGCGCGGTTCATGGCATTGCCGGCGCAGGCTGCCGACCACCACGCGCAGGCCGCTCTCCTCCAGTTCCAGCAGCGCCGAGGGGCCGAGGTTGAATTGCCGCCCCGCCATGGTGCCGCGGCGGCCCACCCCCTTGCCGTCGCGCAGCGCCAGCACCCGCGCCGGGGCGCCGAGGCGCTTGCTGAATTCGCTCTCCACCCGGTTGAACACCGCCATGAAGCGCTCGCCCTCGCCCAGGCGGTGCGCCTCCTCGGCCAGGGCGGGGTCCACGAAGACGCCCAGCACCACGCCCTGCGCCCGCGCCTCGTGCAGCGCCCGCAGCAGATAGGCCGTATTGCCGCGGCCGCCACCGCCCGGGTTGTCCGCGGCATCGGCGAGGATCACCGGCGGATGCTCACCCCGGCCGGCACGGCAGGCGAGGTCGATGGCCTCGGTGATCGGGAGCAGGTGCGGCACATGCCGGCCGCGCTCCGCCCAGCCGCGCCGCGCCAGTTGCAGCGCCGCGGCGCGTGCCACCGCCAGGTCGCCATCGCGCGCCGTGACGGTGACGGTGACGCCGCATTTCGGCAGGTCGGAGAAGACGAAGCCGCCGGCCACGCTGGCATTGGCAATCCGGCGGTCGCCCGCCATCAGCGCCTCGGCGTCCCGGATCAGGTCGGCATAGGGCCCCTGGGCGGTGAGCAGGGTGACGCTCGGCGGGGTCAGCGGCAGGCGGATGAAGGCCTTGGCGGTCCTCATGCCGTCCAGCATCTCGCGCAGCAGGTCGGCCGATTCGGCGGCACGCTCGGCCATGTCCACATGCGGGTTGGTGCGGTAGACCACCAGGGCGTCGAGCGCCTCGACCATCCGCTCGCTCACATTGCAGTGAAGATCATGGCTGCCGATCACCGGCACATCGGGGCCGACGATCCGCCGCACCATCACCGCCAGGGTGCCGTCGCTGTCCTCGTCGCCGGTGGCGGAGGAGGCGCCATGGCTCGGGATATAGACGCCATCCAGCGGCATGGCGGCTTCCAGCCCGGCCCGCATCTCGTCCAGGAAGCCCTGGAACACCGCCTGCTCGATCGGCCCGCCCGGCGGCGCCGCGGCGACCAGGATCGGCACGGGCTGCCAGGGGCCGGTGGCGTCCATGCGGCGGTAGAAGCCGGGCAGTTCCTTGGGCAGATGGCTGGTTTCGCTGCGGGCCAGGCGGGTGATGGCCTCCCCCCGTTCCAGGCATTGCGCCGAGAAATCCTCCAGCACCGTGGGCGGCGCAAAGGCATTGGCCTCCAGGTGCAGGCCGAGAATGGCGATGCGCGGTGCCTCGCCCCTGATGCCGATGCGCTCCATGTCCGCCCCCCCGGATTGCCGATGCCGCATCCCCGTATAGACTGATTGCGGGAAAACGAGACAGGGGATGGCACGGTTCGAGGAAGCTGCCGGGCTGCTGGCCCGGCTGGTGGCGTTCGACACCACCAGCCGGAACAGCAACCTCGACATCATCCGCTTCGCCGAAGCGGCACTGGCGGCGCATGGGATCGCCAGCCGCGTGACGCCGGATGCCACGGGCGGCAAGGCCAACCTGCACGCCATCATCGGTCCGCCGGTGGCAGGCGGCGTGGCGCTCTCCGCCCATCTGGACTGCGTGCCGGTGGATGGCCAGGCCTGGCTGGCGGATCCCTTCATCCTGCGCCGGCAGGAGGGCCGCTTCGTCGGCCGCGGCGCCTGCGACATGAAGGGCTTCGCCGCCTGCATGCTGGCCATGGCGCCGCACTTCGCCACCTGCGGGCTGAAGCGGCCGGTCCATCTCTGCCTCACGCATGACGAGGAGACCACCTTCGCCGGCGCCGCGCGGCTGGCGCCGGAACTCGGCGCCGGGGCGCCGCCGCCCGCCTGGTGCATCATCGGCGAGCCGAGCGGCATGGCGCCGATCGTCGCGCACAAGGGCTATGCGAGCTGGGACGTGACCGTCACCGGGCTTTCCGGCCATTCCTCCCGCACCACGGAGACGGCGAATGCGCTGCACGCCGCCGCCGGGGCGGTGGCCTGGCTGGCGGCGCGGGCCGCGGAATTCGCCGCCCATGGCCGCCGCGCGCCGGGCTTCGAGCCACCCTGGAGCACGGTGCATGTCGGCTTCCTGCATGCCGGCAGCGTGCTGAACATCGTTCCCGACCGTGCCGATTTCGCCTTCGAGATGCGCAGCGTGCCGGGCGATTCCGCGGCCGAGCTGCTCGCCGCGTTGCAGGCGCAGTTCGAGCAGGTGCTGCTGCCGCCGCTGCGCGCCATCCATCCGGGCTGCGAGGTGCGCTTCAGCGCGCGGGCGGATGCGCCGCCGCTCGACATCGCCGAGGACCATGCCCTGACCGGCATGGTGCGGCGGCTGACCGGGCGCAACGCCACCGGCCGGGTGAGCTACGCGACCGAGGCCGGCTTCTTCCAGCGCGCCGGCATCGCCAGCATCGTCTGCGGCCCGGGCCACATCGCCCAGGCGCACCAGCCGGAGGAATGGCTGGCCGAAAGCGAACTGGCCGCCTGCCTGGACTTCCTCCACCGCCTTGCCGGGGAACTGGCGGCATGACCCCGCCGGAGCCGCAACTGCCGCCCGGCCTGGCGGCGCTGGTCGCCGGCATGGCGCGGGAGGAAGCGCCGCCATTGCCGGTACAGCTCCGTGCGCCCGACCTGCGCGACCTCGGCCGCGGCAATGTCCTGCCCGGCGTCTGGAGCTTCCGCGCCGAGGAACCCGGCCCGCATGTGGCGGTGGTGGCGCTGGTCCATGGCAACGAGATCGGCGGCGCCATCGTGCTGGAGCACTGGCTGCGCGCCGGGCTGCGGCCGAGGCGCGGGCGGCTTTCGCTGATCTTCGCCAATCTCGACGCCTATGGCCATTTCGACCCGGAGGACCCCACCGCCAGCCGCTTCCTGGAGGAGGACCTGAACCGGCTGTGGAGCACCGAGGTGCTTGAAGGCGGCCGGCGCTCGGCCGAACTGCGCCGCGCCCGGGTGCTGCGGCCGCTGCTGGATACGGTGGACCTGCTGCTCGACCTGCATTCCATGCTCTGGCCCTCGGACCCGCTGATCCTGGCCGGCTCGACGCAGCGCGGCGCCGAAATGGGCATGGCGCTGGGCTTCCCGCCGCTGGTGGTGCAGGACCAGGGGCATGAGGCCGGGGCGCGGCTGATCGACTACGCGCCCTTCCTCGAATCCGGGAGCCATCGCACCGCGGTGCTGCTGGAAGCCGGCGAGCACTGGCAGGCGGCGACGCCGCGGATCATGGCGGAAACCGCCGGGCGTTTCCTCCGCCTGACCGGCTGCGTCGCGGCGGATGACCCGGCCCTGGCGCCGGCGCCCGGGCGGCCCCGCCCCCGCCTGGCGGTGGTGACGCAGACGGTAACGGCGGCAACCAACCGCTTCGCCTTCCTTCGCCCCTGGCGCGGCGGCGAAGTGGTGCCGGCGCGCAATACCCTGCTGGCGCTGGACGGCGAGCAGGAAATCCGCACGCCGCATGACGACTGCGTGCTGGTGATGCCCAGCCTGCGCGTGGCACGCGGCCATACCGCGGTGCGACTGGCGCGCTTCCTGGACGCGTAACGCCGCGCACGCCTCGCGGCGCCGGGCAGCGCGCTTCATCAGGCCAATGGAACGACGCGGGGGCGGAATGCCCGGCGGGCTGGTGGATGGCCGCAGGGCGCCGTGGCAGGGTTGCGATGGGGCGCTCCCGCGGCAAGGCCCGGCAGCCGCGGGAGCAACCTTGCCCGGCCTTGCGCCGGCGCAAGGCAATTCCGCCAAGCCGTCCTATATTTCCCGGGAGTGTTCCGGCTTGGACCGGGTAGGATCGCAAGGGAAGCGCGATGCCCTCTGAACCGGGGCCACAGACCGGTATCTCCCCCCCGCGGGAGGAACTGGCCACTACCGCCGGGCAGCGCCTGCCGGTGCCCATCGGCGCGCCCGGCCGCCCCCCGCCACCGCCCCCCTCCCGGCAACCGCTTTCCCGCCGGCTCTGGGCCTGGCGCTGGCGGCTGGCACTGCTGCTCCTGCTGCTCGCCCTTGCGGGCCGGGCGGCAACGCCCTGGCTGCTCGGCCCGGTGGTCGCGCCCTTGCCTGTGGTGCGCGGTGCGCTGGTGCAGAGCGTGGTGGCGGCCGGCAGGGTCGAAACGCCTCATCGGGTGAATATCGGCAGCCAGATCACCGGCACGGTGGTGGAGGTTCCGGTGCAGCAGGGCCAGGCGGTGGCTGCCGGCCAGTTGCTGGTGGTGCTGGAGGACCGCGAGGCCCAGGCCGCCGCGGAACAGGCCGCCGGCGCCGTTGCCCAGGCCGAGGCCAGGCTGCGCCAGATCATCGAGGTGACCTTGCCGGTCGCGCAGGAAAGCCTTCGTCAGGCCGAGGCGAATTTCCTGAACGCCCAGCAGCAGTACAGCCGCGCCGAAAGGCTGCGCGCCGGCGGCTTCGAAACCCAGGTGCAGCTCGACAACGCCCGCCGCACCCTGGACGTGGCAGAGGCGCAGTTGCGCGCCGCCCGGTTCCAGGAAGCCGCCAACAGCCCCGGCGGCACCGAACAGGTGCTGGCGACGACGGCGCTGCGCCAGGCCCAGGCGGCGCTGCAGGTGGCGCTCTCGCGGCTCGACTACACCCGCATCAGGGCGCCGGAGGCCGGCACGCTGATCGGCCGCAACGTCGAACGCGGCTGGGTGGTGCAGCCGAACCAGGTGCTGATGGTGCTCTCGCCAACCGGCGAGACGCAGATCGTGGTGCAGATAGACGAGCGCAACCTCGGCCGCATCGCGCTTGGCCAGCGTGCCCTGGTTTCGGCCGATGCCTTCCCGGACCGCCGCTTCGAGGCGGAGCTGACCTATGTGAACCCCTCGGTGGACGCACAGCGCGCCGCGGTGGAGGTGAAGCTGCGGGTGCCCGCGCCGCCCGAATACCTGCGGCAGGACATGACCGTTTCGGTGGATATCGCGGTGGCGGAGCGGGCCGATGCGCTCATCCTGCCCGCCTCGGCGGTGCATGGGGCGACCGGCCCCGAACCCTGGGTGTTGAAGCTGGAGAACGGCAGGGCCAGGCGGCAGCCGGTACGGCTCGGCCTGCGCGGCGCGCAGCAGGTGGAAGTGCTGGAAGGGCTGCGCGAAGGCGAAATGGTGCTGCCTGCCGCCGCGCCGGTGCGCGATGGCAGCCGGGTGCGGGCGCGGCACGCATCGTGAAGAGCTGGCTGCCCTTCGAATGGATCGCCGCCCTGCGCTTCCTGCGCGAAGGCTGGATGCAGACGCTCTTCATCCTGGCCGGCGTCACCATCGGTGTCGCCGTCATCGTCTTCATGTCGGCGCTGCTCACCGGCCTGCACAGCAACTTCCTCCGCCGCGTGCTCAGCGCCCAGGCCCAGATCGTGCTGCTGCCGCCGGACGAGGTGGCGCGGCCGCTGCGCGCGATCCCCGGCGTGGTGCAGGACGCCGCGGTGCAGCGCCCGATCCAGCGGCTGCGCTCGATAGACCAGTGGCAGAAGATACGGCTGCAGCTTGAAGCCATGCCGGGCGTGACGATCACATCCCCGGTCGCCGCCGGCGCGGCGCTGGCGGTGCGCGGCGATGCCACGCGCTCCATCACCCTCACCGGGGTGGAGCCGGAGAGCTATTTCCGTATCGTGAAGCTGCCGGACAACATCGTCGCCGGCCAGCCGCGGCTGACCAGCCAGGACATCATCATCGGCACCGATCTGGCGACCCAGCTCGGCGTCTCGCTCGGCGACAAGCTGCGCATCACCGCAGGTACCGGCCGCGCCGCCACGCTGACGGTGAGCGGGTTGTTCGACCTCGGCAACCAGGCGGTGAACGAACGCAGCACCTTCGTTGCGCTGCGCACGGCGCAGAGCCTGCTGAACCTGATCGGCGGCGTCACCAACCTTCAGGTGGCGATCGCCGATGCCTATGCCGCCGAAAGCCTGGCCCAGGCCATCCAGGGCAGCACCGGGGTACGCGCCGACAGTTGGATCAAGACCAACATGCAGTTCTTCACCGCGGTGAACGCCCAGCGCACCACCAACGGGGTGATCCGGCTTTCGGTCGGTCTCTCGGTGGCGCTCGGCATCGCCA
Source organism: Pseudomonadota bacterium (assembly GCA_023390705.1). Lineage (GTDB taxonomy): Bacteria > Pseudomonadota > Alphaproteobacteria > Acetobacterales > Acetobacteraceae > JAEWCI01. Next base: position 3,802 of record JAEWCI010000125.1, on the reverse strand, counting down.
GCGTGCTGGTGGTTTCCGTCGTGCAGCGCTCGCGGGAGATCGGCATCCTCCGCGCCATGGGCGCGACGCGCGGGCAGATACTGCGCGTCTTCCTCATCCAGGGCGGGGTGCTCGGTCTGCTCGGCAGCATCAGCGGCTCGGCGATCGGCGGCGTGGCGCTGGTGGTCTTCCACCGCTATGCCCGCCTGGCCGATGGCAACGAGCTGTTCCCGCTGGTCATCGAGCCGCAACTTTTCATCGCCGCGGCGGTGGTGGCGGCGCTGACGGGCGTGCTGGCCGCCATGGCCCCGGCGCTGCGCGCCGCCCGGCTGGACCCGGTGGTGGCGATCCGTGGTTGAGGAAGTGCTGCGCCTGGAAGGCGTGCGCAAGTCCTTCAATCCCGGCACGCCGCTGGAGGTGGAGGTGCTGCACGGCATCGACCTGGTGCTGCGGCAGGGCGAGTTCTGCGCGCTGATCGGCCCCTCCGGCTCGGGCAAGAGCACCCTGCTCAACCTGATCGGCCTGCTCGACCGGCCGACCTCCGGCACCGTGTTCATCGAAGGGCAGGACACCGCCGTGCTGGACGATGCGGCGCTGACCCGGCTGCGCGGCCACAGCATCGGCTTCATCTTCCAGCACCACCACCTGATCGGCGCCTTCACCGCGGCGGAGAACGTGATGATGCCGCTGCTGCTGGACCGCCGCCGGCCGGATGCGGCGATGCGCCGCACGGCGGAGGAATTGCTGGCCGGCTTCGGTCTTTCGCGCTGGCAGGATAATCTGGTGGGCCAGCTTTCGGGCGGGCAGCAGCAGCGCGTCGCCATCGCCCGCGCCCTGGCCATGGACCCCGCCCTGGTGCTGGCCGACGAGCCGACCGGCAACCTGGACACCAAAAGCGCCGATGCCGCCTTCGCGCTGATGCGGGACGTGAACCGGGCGCGCGGCACCACCTTTCTCATCGTCACCCATGACCCGCGCCTGGCCGCTCGCTGCGACCGCATCGTCGAGGTGGTGGACGGCGCCATCGTCGCGGACCGGCCGGTTTCCGCCGCCGCCTGAGCGGTTCCCTGCCGCGTGGCACTGCACTACCATGCCCGCCAACCACAATCGGAGGAAAGCGCCCATGGCGAACCGGACGCCCAAGGAGCACGGCGGCATCGCGACATCCGGGTCGGGTCGGCTCGGCCGCCGGTCCCTGCTCGCCCTGCCCTTGCTGGCCGCGCCAGGCCTGGCCCGGGCGCAGACCTTCCCCGACCGGCCGATCCGCATCCTGGTCGGCTTCACCCCGGGCGGCTCCATCGACATCATCGTCCGCTCCATCGCACCGAAGATGACGGAGGTGCTGGGCCAGAGCGTGCTGGTGGAGAACCGGCCCGGTGCCGGCGGCGTCGTCGCCATGGAGGCGCTGACGCGCTCCGCGCCGGATGGCTATACGCTGAAGCTCGGCACGGTCGGTTCGATGATCGTGCAGCCGATCCTCATCAAGGACCTGACCTACAACGTCCAGACCGACATCGTGCCGGTGAGCATGACGGCGGATGTCACCAATGTGCTGGTGGTCCATCCCAGCCGCCCCTGGCGCAGCGTGGCGGAGCTGGTCGCGGCGGCGAAGGCGAAGCCGGGCGAGGTGACCTGGGCGCATAGCGGCGTCGGCACCTCCGGCTTCCTCTCCGCCTTCCTGCTGGACCGGCGGGCGGGCATCCGGACCACCGGCGTCGCCTATCGTGGCGCGGCGCCCATGGCGACCGACCTCGTCGCCGGCCGCATCGATTTCGGCTTCGCCACCAGCGCATCCGTCATCCGCCAGGTCCAGGAGGGCCAGTTGCGCCCCCTGGCGGTTTCCAGCCCGGGGCGCCAGCCCTGGTTCCCCGACGTGCCCACCATGGGAGAAGCGGGCATCGCCGATTTCCAGACGACGAACTGGACCGGGCTGGTGGCGCCGCGCGGCACGCCACGGGACGTCATCGCCAAGCTCGACGCGGCCTGCCAGGCGGCGCTGCGCGACCCGGCGACGGTGGAGATCATGACCCGCAACGCGCTGGTCCCGATCGTCGCCGGCCCCGAGGAATTCGCCGCGCTGTGGGAAAAGGACCGCCAGCGCTGGGATCCCTTCGTCCGCTCCACCGGCGCGACGGCGAACTGAAGCGCAGCGCAGGGGAGGAAGCAACCGATGCTGGTCATGGACGCCATTGCGGAAATCCTGAAGCGGGAGGGGATTTCCACGCTGTTCTGCTACCCGACCACACCGATCATCGAGGCCGCGGCGGCAGCCGGCATCCGCCCGGTGCTCTGCCGCCAGGAACGGGTCGGCGTGGACATGGCGAATGGCTATGCCCGCACGCTGAACGGCAAGCCGGCCGGCGCCTTCGCCATGCAGTACGGGCCGGGGGCGGAGAACGCCTTCTCCGGTGTCGCCACCGCCTTTTCGGATGGCAGCCCGGTGCTGCTGCTGCCGCTCGGCCATCCGCGGGCGCGGGCGCAGGTCTTCCCCATGTTCCGTTCCAGCCAGGCCTATGCCTCGGTGACGAAGACGGTGGAGGAGCTGGTGCTGCCGGGCGAGACGGCGAATGTCATGCGCCGCGCCTTCAGCGCCCTGAAGAATGGCCGCCGCGGTCCGGCCATGGTGGAGGTGCCGGCCGATGTGGTCGGCGCGGAAACCGGCAGCGACGGCGTGGAATACCGCCCGGCCCGCCCCACCCGCTCGGCCGGCGACCCGCAAGACGTAGATGACGCGGCGCGGATGCTGGTGGAGGCCGCCTGCCCGGTGCTCTATGCCGGCCAGGGGGTGATGTATGCCGAAGCCTGCGCCGAATTGCAGGCGCTGGTGGAATTGCTCGGCGCGCCGGTGATGACGACGATGGAGGGCAAGGGCGCCTTCCCGGAGGACCATGCGCTCGCGCTCGGCACCGCCGCCATCGTGCTGACCGGGCCTTCCAAGCATTTCCTCGAAGCCTCGGATGTGGTGCTGGCCATCGGCGCCAGCCTGACGCGGCACAACATCACCACCGCCACCCTGCCCGCCGGCAAGCGCATCATCCACGCCACCAACGACCCGCGCGACCTGCACAAGCAGTACGACACCGACCTCGCGGTGCTGGGCGACGCGAAGCTGGTGCTGGGCCAGTTGATCGAGGCGGTGCGCGACCGCCTCGGCGGCAAGCCGCGCGACAGCAGGGCGCTGGCCCAGCAGATCGCCCGGCTGCGCGACGAATGGCTGGCGGCATGGCAGGGCAAGCTCGGCTCGCGCGAGCGGCCCATCACCCCCTATCGCGCGATTGCCGAATTCATGCGGGTGGTGGACCCGCGCGATGCCATCGTCACCCATGATTCCGGCAGCCCGCGCGACCAGGTGATCCCCTTCTACAAGGCAGTCGGGCCGCGCAGCTATATCGGCTGGGGCAAGTCGCACGCCCTGGGCACCGGGCTGGGCCTGACCATCGGCGCCAAGCTGGCGGCGCCGGACAAGTTCTGCGTGAACTTCATGGGCGACGCCGCCTTCGGCATGACCGGGCTGGATTTCGAAACCGCGGTGCGGGTGAACGCACCGATCTGCACGGTGGTGTTCAACAATTCCACCATGGCCATCGAGATCGGCCATATGGCGCTCTCGCACGAGAAATACCGCACGCGCGACATCGGCGGGAACTACGCCGCGCTCGCCCGTGACCTCGGCGGCTGGAGCGAAAGGGTGGAGGACCCGGAGGAGATCGCCAACGCCTTCCGGCGCGCCCGCCGCGCCACCGAGGAAGGCCGCGCGGCGCTGCTGGAGATCATCACCGGGCCGGAGCAGGAATTCTCCTACCGGCGCGGCGCGGCGGGGTAG
>JAEWCI010000632.1 GCA_023390705.1 Pseudomonadota bacterium | reverse complement strand
CGGCCAGACGGTGGAGCGGCTGCGCGCCATGCTGCGCCTGGCCCCCGCCGGCCTGCCGCCGGCCAGCCCGATGCAGCACCCGCAGCTCCATCCCGCGCAGGGGCAGCGGCGTGGCCGGGTGGCGCTGCTGGCCGGCTGCGCCCAGCAGGTGCTGGCGCCCTCGATCAATGAGGCGACCATCCGCCTGCTGACCCGCATGGGGGTCGAGGTGGTCATCACCCGGGACCAGGGCTGCTGTGGCGCGCTGAACCACCATCTTGGCCAGCACGACCCGGCCATGGCCTTTGCCCGCGCCAATATCGAAGCCTGGTCCACCGAGGCCGAGGGCGAGGGGCTGGACGGCGTGGTCATCAACGCCTCCGGCTGCGGCACCACGGTCAAGGACTACGGCCACATGTTCCGGGAAGCCGAGCCGGCGATGCGCGACCGCGCGGCGCGGATCGCCGGCCTTGCCATGGACGTGACCGAGGCGCTGGCGAAATTCGGCTATGCGCCGACCCGCCCGGCGCCGGGCATCACCGTGGCCTACCACGCCGCCTGCTCCCTCCAGCATGGCCAGCAGATCACGGCCCTGCCGAAGCAGCTTCTGGCGAAGGCGGGCTTCACGGTGCGGGAGCCGGCGGAGGCGCATCTCTGCTGCGGCAGCGCCGGCACCTACAACCTGCTGCAACCCGAGATCGCCAGCCAGCTCAAGGAACGCAAGCTGGCCAACCTTAACCGCACCGGCGCCGACCTCATCGCCGCGGGCAATATCGGCTGCCTGACCCAGCTCGGCGGCGACACCCTGCCGGTGGTGCATACGGTGGAGCTGCTGGACTGGATGGCGGGCGGGCCGGAGCCCGCCGCGGTGGCGCGGCGCACCGGCTGACCGGCGCCGGCCAGTCCCTTGGGCGGCGGAGCACAATCTGCCGTTCTGGCTTGTTGTCGGACTATGGATTTACGGTTGAAATAATGTCATTTCATGCTCGTCTTAGGCAGTACAGGCGCGAGCATGGCGGTATCCCTGAACTGGAGCGACATCACGCTCCCTGATGATCCCTATCTGCGGTCGATGCTTTTCGGCACCCGCTGGGACGCCACCACCATCAGCTACACCTTCCCGGCCGATGGCAGCCTCTATCCGGCCAGCCACCCCTATCTGCAGGGCGGCGGCACCTACCAGGTCCTGTCCGCGACCATGCAGCGGGCGGTGGAGGGCATCCTGCTCGGCAGTTCGGCGCTGCCCGGCGGCCCGCTCTCCGCTGTCACACCGGTTGCCGGCTTCACCCTGCTGCAATTCAGCAATGCCAATGGTGAGGACGGCATCCTGCGCTTCGGCGTCACCACCGCGCCGCCGCAGATCATCAACACCGCCACCGGCGAATTCCCGGGCTATGCCACCAAATACCCGGAGGATGCGAATGGCCGGGACGGCGAGGTCTGGTTCAGCGTCAACCAACCCTATGACGCCGTGGCTCTGGGCAATTTCGGCTACCAGGCCGGCTTCATCCACGAGATCGGCCATGCCCTCGGCCTGAAGCACCCCTTCCAGGAGGTTGAGGTCAACCCGACGGCCATGCCGGCGGAGCGCGACTCCGGCGAATTCACGGTGATGACCTACCGGTCCTATGTTGGCGGCTCGGTCGAGGGCGGCACGCTCAATGAGGATTTCGGCTTCCCGCAGAGCTGGATGATGTACGACATCGCCGCGCTGCAATACCTCTACGGCGCCAATTACGCGTTCCGCGATGGCGACACGACCTATAGCTGGAGCACGACGACGGGCGAGACCTTCGTTGACGGCGTTTCCCAGGGCACACCGGGTGCAAACCGCATCTTTCTCACCCTATGGGATGGCGGCGGCACCGATAGCTACGATCTTTCCAATTATGCCACCGGCCTTGCGGTGGATCTGCGGCCCGGCGCCTGGTCGGTGCTGGCGAGCGAGCAATTGGCGAAGCTCGATGCCTATGGCCCGACGCCCGTATTCGCCCGCGGCAACGTCTTCAACGCGCTGCTGCATGGGGACGACCCGCGCAGCCTGATCGAGAACGCCATTGGCGGCAGCGGCAATGACAGCATCATCGGCAACATCGCTGCCAATGTGCTGAGCGGCGGGGCGGGCGACGACCGGCTGGCCGGTCGGGAGGGCGATGACACGCTGGATGGCGGTGACGGCAACGACCTTGCCGGCTACGAAGCCTATTCCGCCTTCAGCGCCACCTGGACCCGTGACTTGGTCACCGGGACGGTGGTGATGACGACGGCAGCGGAGGGCACCGATACCCTGATCGGCATCGAGGGGTTCGCCTTCGGCTCGGTGCTCCTTGGCTTCGACAGTGCCAGCGACCGTGGCACCGAAGCGGCGGACCGGCTGTCATCCGCCGCGGAGGGTGGTGTCCTGCAGGGCCTCGGTGGCGATGACAGCCTCTTCGGCCAGGGTGGTGCCGATATCATCGGTGGCGGTGCGGGGGCCGACAGCATCATGGGCGGCGGGGCCGGCGACGCCTTGTTCGGCGATGCGGGCGACGACACGCTGCTGGGCGAGGATGGCGGCGACATGCTGGCCGGCGGCGAGGGCAATGACCTGATCCGCGACGGGGACGGGCAGGACAGCGCCGAGGGTGGCGACGGCGACGACCGTCTGCTTGCCCAGCGTGGCGATGACATCCTGCTTGGGGATGCGGGCAACGATACGCTGTTCGGCGGCACCGGTGGCGACCGGCTGCTGGGTGGCGCAGGCAAGGACATGCTGCTCGGTGCCGGTGGCGACGATTCGCTGGATGGCGGGGCGGATGCGGACTACCTGAACGGCGGGGCCGAGAACGACACGCTGCTCGGCGGTGCCGGCGATGACACCCTTGTCGGCGTCGAGGGCAGCGACTCGCTTTCCGGCGACGGCGGTGCCGACATGCTGTGGGGCGGCGCCGGCAACGACACCCTGGACGGCGGCGCCGGCAACGACCGGCTATGGGGCGAAGCCGGCGATGATTCCCTGCGGGGTGGGGCCGGCAACGACATCGTTTGGGCCGGGGCCGGCAATGACCGGCTTATCGGCGATGCCGGCGAGGATACCCTGCATGGCGGTGAAGGGGCGGACATCTTCCAGCTCGATGCCGATATCGGGACCGACTGGATCATGGATTTCACGCCCGGCACCGACCAGGTGAGCCTGATCGCCTGGCTCATTACCGATTTCGGGATGCTGCTGACGAACTTCGCCTTCCAGCAGGATGAGGGTGTGCTGTTCACCGATGGTGACGGTACCGGGGCGGTGCTGGCCGGCGTGACGCTCGACCAGCTCCGCGCGACCGATTTCCTCTACTACTCGTTATTGGGGGAGACGGCCGCGCTCATCTGATACCCGGCCCGCATGGGTGCAGGCTTATGCGGGCCGATATCGGGCGCGCAGGGTTGCAAGGTCCCGTCGCAGCCTGCGGCGATGGGTGTCCGGTGCGGCGGCTGCGCGCCGGACAAAGGGCCATACCGGTCGGCATTCATGCCGGCCGGTATGAAGGCTGCCGCTCACTCCGCGACGGAGTCCGCCATCCGCGCGCCGCGCGTTCCCATCGGCCGTTCCCGGCCGGTGGTGGTGTCGCGTGCGGTCTGGTGCTCCATCTCTGCATCCAGCTCCGCGCCCACCAGCACCACGGTGGCGGATAGCCAGATCCAGGTCATGAAGCCGATGGCCGCACCCAGCGAGCCGTAGGTTTCATTGTAATTACCGAAATTAGCGACGTACCAGGAGAACCCGGCGGAGAAGACCAGCCAGGCCAGGGCGGCGAAGCCGCTGCCCCAGGTCACCCAGCGCCATTTCGCCTTCTCGCGGCTTGGCCCGTAGCGGTACAGGCAGGCAAGGAAGAACCCCACCGCTATCAGCATCAGCGGCCAGCGGGCAACGCGCAGCAGCGTCTCCAGCGCCGTGCCCAGCCCGATGAAGTTCAGCACCACCGGCCGCACCACCACGCCAAGCATCGCCAGCACGATGAACAAGATGGCGCCCAGGGTGAAGGCCATGGTCACCGCCAGGCGGCGGAAGAAGCCGCGCTTCTCCTCCTCCTCATAGACCACGTTCAGCGCATCCACGATCGCCTTCATCGCCTGGTTGGCGGACCACAGGGAGGTGGCCAGGCCGATGATCACGCCGAAGCCGAGCGCCTGGTTGCCCTTGGAAGTGATACGCTTCACCTGTTCCTCGATGATCTCCAGCCCGCCGCCGGGCAGCACGGAGGAAAGGTTCTGCAGATGCTGGCTGATGGTTGCCGGGTCTGCGAACAGCCCGTAGATCGAGATCAGCGCCGCAATCGCCGGGAACAGCGCCAGCAGGCTGTAGAAGGTGACGCCCGCCGCCTCGGTCAGCACCCGGTCGTCCGAAACCTGGGACACGGTGCGCTTGATGATGTCCCACCAGCCTCGGGCGGGAATCTCGGAAGGGGTCTCGGCATGCCGGCCGCGCGTGCCGCCGCGGCCGGAGGGCGCTTCGCGGGCGCTGGTCAGCGCGCCACCGCTGCGGCGGAAGCCGGCCAGCAGCAGGGTGCCCGCGGCAAGGGCGGTGGCCAGGAAGGTGTTCGGCTTGCGGTCGGCGGGCATGGTCGCCTCCGGAAAGGGGGAGCGGCGATGCGAACGCAGAGGCTCCGCCGGAGTGCCCGAGTGAGCGCGAACTGCGTGCGGCAAGGAACCGTGTGTGGCACGTGCGCCGCGGAAAGCGGTCATGCACGCTCCGTCCGCCTTTTCCCTTGGCAAGGGGCAGGAGGGCGGATCGCGGGCGGGCGTGAACGCCTGCGAGCGTGAATCGGCTCTGCAAGCGAAGACCTGCAATGGCCGGGCATCCAGTTCTGAACGCCATTCGCTGCAGGGGCTGTGCGCCGGCGCCAAACGAACAGGCGGGCAGGCGACGGCTCATGTCACGATGATGTGACCCTGGGGCGGCCCCATTGGCCGCCGGCGCTCCCGGCAGGCGGGGTCAGCGGGCCGGCGCCGGCTTTCCTCGTCTGCTCTCTGCATGCCTGAGGAGGATGCGCAACTGGGACAGCGCGTGCGATAGGGGCCAGGGATGGGCAAAGCGAAGGGCCGCCGCATAGTTGCCGGCCTGCACGGCTTCCTCGAAGCTGCTGTAGTCCAGCATGAGTTGCCGCTGCCGAAGGACGGCCATCACATCCCTGGCGCCGATGCGGGCGGCGATATCGTACATGCGCCGGTTGGCTGCGCTGAAGTGATGTGCGACCGGCCTGCCGTTCGAGACCGACCCACGCCTCACGCGATAGACGTAATGGGCTTCGGGTACGAGGTGGAACCGGGCGCCTTTCGCGACACATTCGAAATAATGCAGGAAATCCTCGCCGGCGCCGACGTCCTCGGCGAAGCGCACGCCTGAACCTGCCAGGAATTCGCGGCGCTTGATCGGCTGCACATAGCCCAGCTTCTCGTGTGGGCCGGCATCGGGCCGGTCGCGCCGCAGCATCTCCAGAAGGCTGAGGGGCTCCGGGTCGAATATCCAGGGGGCGCGTAAATGCGGACCCAGGTCGGCACCGGTCGCGAAATCCCGTTGCAGGAGGTTGTCGGCAATCAGGTCGGCCTGCATGGTCTCGGCATGCCGGATCAGGCGCTCCAGGCGCTCCGGCAGGAACAAATCGTCGGCATCCAGCAGGGCGATCCATCGGCCGGTCGCCTGGCCGAAGCCGGAATTGCAGGCCGCGGATGGGCCGCCGCGCCGTGACCGGCGGAGGGGCCGGATACGCGGGTCCCTGCCGGCAGCCGCCTGGATGACCTCCCAGGTCGCGTCGGTGGAAGCATCATCCACGATGATGATCTCGATTTCCCGAAGTGTCTGCTGTTGGGCGGAGGAAATGGCGTCACCCAGGAAAGCAACTGCGTTGTATGCCGGGATAACGATGCTTGCGGCAGGTATCATTGTTGTCCTGATCGGAGTTTCAGAATTTCGAAAATGGTGCCGCAATCATGATATGAAAAATCCTCGTGACCGCAAACCAACCCAGTGCCAATCCACGTTGATTCTGACGCCATGGTGCAAACGTACAAGGGAAGAAAAATCCATTTGGCGTGATCTTCTGGCCGGCGCAACCTGGGATGACCGGCTGATGGGTGATCCCGTTGCAGGCAGGCATATCCGCATACCGGTTCTGCCGGGTTTTCCTGAAACCCCGCACATGCCCGTTACATAACTTGACCGAGGCTAATCAGGAATGTCTCGAAAATTGGGCATTTTCGGTAGAGTGTTTCTGTTGCGGCGGTCGGATTGACTATGGGGAAAACACCCCTGGCTTCAGCCTGATACGAAAGCGCCGCTCGGCAGGCACCCAACCACGCTCGCGGATGACATCGTTGCTTTCAACGGGCTTCCGGCCGGCCGCGAGGGACCAGGTTATGTGGTAGGTTGAGCTGTCCGGCCGCCTTACCGTGCCGCCAAGCTCGACAACGAGTGCCTGCACGCCCATGCCGTCATCGGCGATGCCCAGGACCCAGCCCTCTGTTTCCCTGGGAGGCGGGTGACCCGGTCTGACCCCGGCCCGCAGCGTCACGTGGTGGGCAATCACCCTTGAATAGGCAGGCGGAAAGGCGGCCAGGAGCCTGTCCCGCTCCAACCCGGGCAGGAGCCATCCCGCCAGCCACATGCCTGCCTCGCCAATCCCGTAAGCCCCGATCGAACGCCCAGCCGGGATGCCCGATGCGTTGCGGGCCGCGCAACGAAGGATGCCGCCCGCCAGAGGCCAGGACCCTCATGGCGCAAGGCCCCGCGGGGCGGGCACATCCTGCACTTGCGCCCGGCGATCGCCGGCCCGACCTTCAGCCCATGCGCCGCTCCCTTGCCATCCTCTGCCTGGCGCTGCTGCCCGGCCTGGCCCTGGCGCAGTCCACACCCGCCACGCCACGCGGCGCCGAGGCACGCCGCGCCGAGCTTGACCGCGCCTTCGAGGCACTGCGCGCGGCACCGGACAGCGCCGGTGC
>JAEWCI010000608.1 GCA_023390705.1 Pseudomonadota bacterium | reverse complement strand
CTGGCCGATACCCAGGACAATCCCGGCGGCGGTGGCCATGGCGACACCACCGGGCTGCTCGCCGAACTCATCCGCCAAGGGGCGGAAGGCGTGGTGCTCGGGCTGATCAACGATGCGGAGAGTGCCGCCGCCTGCCACGCCGCCGGCGCCGGTGCCACCCTGGCGCTCGCTCTCGGCGGCAAGAGCGACGGCGCGCCGCTGGCGGTAGAGGCGAGGGTGGAGGCGCTGAGCGATGGCCGCTTCACCTGCACCGGGCCGATGGGCAGGGGCAACCCCGCCGACCTCGGCCCGACGGCGCTGATCCGCGTCGCGCCCGGCGTGCGGGTCATCCTGGTGTCGCGCAAGATGCAGGCCTGGGACCAGGCGCTGTTCACCCATATCGGCGTGCAGCCGGCGGCGCAGAAGATCCTGGCGCTGAAATCCAGCGTGCATTTCCGCGCCGATTTCCAGCCGATCGCCGAGAAGGTCATTGTCGTCGCCGCGCCGGGGCCGGTGGTGGCGGACCCGGCGGTGCTGCCCTTCACCAGGCTGCGGCCGGGGCTGCGGCTGCGGCCCGGAGCGAACCGGTAGGAGAATGGCGCATGGTGGCGGGGGCCATTGAATGGGTGATCATCCGGGATGTCGCGAACCGGGAGATCGGCGCGATCGGCTTCCTGGACGGTACCGCAGTGGTCATCGCCGCCTTCTACGATGACCGGGACGGCAACAAGGACGGCAGGGTTTCCTGGGGCGAGGCGATCGCCGCCAAGCTCTCGCCGGTGAGCCTGAAGGGTTCCGCCGTGACCGAAGTGGCGATGGCGGCACGGCTGGACCCGGATGTGCTGGCGCGCGATTCCGGCTTCGCGACGGAAGCGATGCGGATGTACCTGCACTTCGCGGCGGGGCTGGTCGCGGACGGCATCTATGCCGCCTATTTCAGCCGTGGCGTCCGCGCCGTGGCGACACCCATCGCCGGCCGGCTTGCCTCCGACACGGTGCGCCAATTCGTCATCCGCAAGGGCATGGAGAAGGCGGTCAAGTCGCTCTACGACGGGACGGTGCGGCCCTGAACGCACGGCCTTGAACAGGCGGCCCCGGGCGGTCAGCGGGTGGCGGTGGCGCGGTTCGCCTCGGCGCGTTCCACCAGGGCGGCGCCCTCTGGCCCGCTGAGGAGGGCGTCGGCACGCGCGACGTCCGGCCGTTCCCTGGCGCACCAGGCGGCGCGGTCGCCGCGGCGGGCTCCGAAATTCGGCGGTTGGACGCTGCGCAGGTATTCCTCCGAGGCAGCCTGGCCTCCCTCGCGGCGCAGCACCTCCAGCGTCGCCGATTCGATCCGCTCGGCGCGGTCCCGGGCGGTGACCGACATCGCCATGTCGCAGGCCATCGCTGCGCGGACCATCCGGCCGAATTCCGGCGCGCTGGCCCGGAGTTGCCCGGCGTCCTGGGTAGGGGAACCGGCAGGGATCTCACTACCCTGGCAGGCCAGCAGCGAGAGCAGCAGCAGGGGGGCGGGGCCGGCGATGCGCATGGCCCACCGTTACTCCCCCCGATTTGCCGAAGTAAACCTTGCCCGCAGGGCGAAATGGACCGCCGGCAGGGCGGGCCCGGCTTCAGCCTGGCCGGGCAAGTGCCGTCGCCCGTGCCTCCAGCGCATGGGCGGCGTCCCGTGTCCGGCCAAGCTGGCGGGCCAGGCCGTCCAGCGCCACGCGGTATTCCTGCGTGCTCCGGCCCAGGTCTTCCACCGCATCGCCGAGGCCCGAGATGCCGGCGCGAAAACCGCCGACAGCCTGGGCCTGCTCCTCCAGCGCCGCATCGAGCCGCGCGATGGCGCGGCGCAGCTGGTGCTCGGGAAGCTCCGGAAAGGTCACGATCTCGGCGGTCCGGGACATGGCTGGCCTCGGGGTAGTGTTTAAGGAACCTTAAGGCGTATCCAAAAAATGGACAACAGCTAAAAACCCGCTCCGAGCCGGGGGAATCCCGGTCCTGGCCGCTACCGTCCCCGCGGCTCGCAGCGTATGAGGGGGCGCGCTGGGGATTGAGGGCAGATGATAGCCATCGGACTGGAAATCGCGATCATCCTGCTGCTGGTGGCGCTGAACGGCGTGTTCGCGATGAGCGAGCTGGCGATTGTTTCCTCCCGCCGTTCCCGCCTTCACGCACTGCAGCGCAGCGGCAGCCAGGGTGCTTCCGTGGCCCTGGCTCTGGCCGAGGACCCGCAGCGCTTCCTGCCGACGGTGCAGGTGGGCATCAGCCTGGTCGGCATCCTGGCCGGCGTGTTCGGCGGCGCCCGGCTGGCCGGGCCGCTCGGCGAGGTGCTGAGTGAGATACCCGTCCTTGCCCCTTTCGGCACCCAGATCGCCTTCACCCTGGTGGTGCTGGCCATCACCTATGCCAACCTGATCCTGGGGGAGCTGGTCCCGAAGCAATTCGCCCTGCGCGACCCGGAACGCATCGCCATCCTCGTGGCGCGGCCCATGGCCTGGCTGGCACGCTTCACCTCGCCGGTGGTCTGGGTGCTCGGCCAGTCAACCGCACTGGTGCTGCGGCTGTTCGGCGCGCACCGCCCGCGTGATCAGGCGATGACCGAGGAGGAGGTCAAGGCGGTCGTGGCCGAAGGCGCCCAGGCCGGGGTGCTGGAGCATGAGGAGCGGCACATGATCGAGCGCGTGCTGCGCCTGGCCGACAAGCCCGTGCGCGCGCTGATGACGCCGCGCCCCGAGGTCGCCTGGCTGGACCGCCGCGCGGAGCCCGATGCCCTGGTCGCCAAGGTGCGGGAAGGCAATGTCAGCCGCTTCGTCGTCGCCGACCAGCGGATAGACAACGTGGTCGGGGTGGTCGTCAGCAAGGACCTGTTGGACCAGTTGCTGGCCGGCGCGCCGCTGGACCTGGCGCCGGTGCTGCGCCAGCCGCAGGTGCTGCCGGACAACCTCTCGGCGCTGGACGCGCTGGAACGGCTGCGCCACGACCCGCTCGGCATCGCGCTGGTCATGGACGAATACGGCAGCTTCGAGGGCGTGGTGACCGCCTCCGACGTGCTGGAGGCGATCATCGGCGAGATCGGCCCGCCCGAGCCGCCCGAGACACCGGGCAAGGCGGTGCGGCGCGCCGATGGCAGCCTGTTGCTGGACGGCATGATGCCGAGCGACGAGTTGCGGTCCAAGCTGGAATTGCCGCCGCTGCCCCATGCCGGCACCTATCACACGGTGGCTGGCCTGATGCTGGCGCTGCTGCAGCGCGTGCCGCGGGAAGGCGACCGCATCGTCTGGGCCGGCTGGCGCTTCGAGATCGTGGATATGGACGGCCGGCGGGTGGACAAGGTGCTGGTGGAGCGGGAGGAGACGGGCCTTGCGGTGCCCGCCCCCCAGGGCGGCATCAGCCGCCCGACCGTTGCCGCAAGCCCTGCGGCATCGCCGGATGCGTCCTGATCCCCGGCACCGCGGCGGTGCCGGCCAGGATGCTGCGATGGAGCATTCGGGGCGTGCTCCGCCGGACCACATGCCGGCGCCTCGGGCCGGGCCAGCCGGCCGGCCACCTCCCAGCGGGAGCGTGCGCAGTCCTGGACCGGGCGGCTACTTCCCCGCACTGCGGGCGATGGGCGGGATGAATTGCGCCTCGGTATCCCAGGGGAACAGGATCCAGGTGTCCTGGCTCACCTCGGTGATGAAGCTGTCCACCAGCGGCTTGCCCTGCGGCTTGGCATAGACGGTGGCGAAATGCGCCCGCGGCAGCAGGGCGCGCACCAGCCGGGCGGTGGTGCCGGTATCCACCAGGTCGTCCACCAGCAGCCAGCCCTCGCCATCGCCGGCCGCCGCCGGCGGCTTCACCACCTGCGGCTCGCCGCGTTCCTCCTCGTCATAGGTGACGACGGAGACGGTCTCGATGATCCGGCATTCCAGTTCCCGCGCCACGATGGCGGCGGGGATCAGCCCGCCCCGGGTGATGGCGCAGATCCCGCGGAAGGGGCCGCGCTCCACCAGCCGCCAGGCCAGCGCCTTGCTGTCGCGGTGCAGTTGTTCCCAACCGACGGTATAGTAGCGGGGGGAGGTCAGAACATCCTCCCGCCGTCGGGCACCTTGATGTCCGGCCGCAGCAGCACCACCGCCCCGTTCTCGTCCGGCACGCCCAGCACCAGCACTTCGGACAGGAAGGACCCGATCTGCCGCGGCGGGAAATTGACCACCGCCAGCACCTGCCGGCCGATCAGCCGGTCCGGCGAGTAGTGCACGGTGACCTGCGCCGAGGAGCGCCTGACCCCGAGCGCGCCGCCGAAATCCACCCATAGCCGGAAGGCCGGCTTCCTGGCCTCGGGGAAGGGCTGGGCATCGACGATGGTGCCCACGCGGATATCCACCCGCTCGAAATCGCCGAAGCTGATGTTCTCGGACATGGCCAGGACATAGCCTTGCCAGGGGGACGGATGGAAGGGCCTTGGCGTTCCCGGGTGCCGTTGCGCCTGCCTTGCAGTTGCCGCAAGGGTCCGGGCATGCGAGAGGAAAGCCTGTCCAGGCCGAAGGGAACCGAAACGACCATGAAGCGTGATTTCCATGCCCCGGGCCGCAGTGCCGTCTATGCCAGCCGCGGCATGGCCGCGACCTCCATGCCCATCGCCACCTTCGCCGCCCTGGAGGTGCTTCAGAAGGGCGGCAACGCGCTGGACGCCGCCATCGCCGCGGTTGCGACGCTCTGCGTGGTGGAGCCGCAATCCACCGGTATCGGCGGCGACTGCTTCTGCCTCTACGCCCCGGCCGGCACCGGCAAGGTCATCGCCCTGAACGGCTCCGGCCGGGCGCCGGCGGCGGCGACGCCGGAGGCGCTGCGGGCGAAGGGGCTGAACAGCATCCCCAATACCTCCGCCCATGCCGTCACCGTGCCGGGGGCGATCTCCGCCTGGGCCAAGCTGAACGCCGCCTATGGCCGCAAGCCGCTGGGCGACCTGCTGCAGCGCGCCATCCGCTGCGCCGAGGAAGGCTGGCCGCTTTCCGGCCGGGTGGCGCATGACTGGGCCGCCGCCGCCGACAAATTGCGCCTGCACGAGGCCACCGCCCGCCGCTTCCTGAAGGACGGCATGCCCTATCGGTTGGGCGACAAGTTCCGCCAGCCGGAACTTGGCCGCACGCTGCGCGCCATCGGTGAGCGCGGCCCGCGCGCCTTCTATGAAGGCGAGGTGGCGGCCGACATGGTGGCGACGCTCCGCGCTGCCGGCGGGTTGCACACCGAGGAGGATTTCTACCGCGGCCTGGACGTGGCCGAATTCGTGGACCCCATCTCCATCCCCTGGCGCGGCATGGAGGTGTTCCAGTGCCCGCCCAACGGCTCCGGCCTGCTGGTGCTGCAATTGCTCGGCATCCTGGAGGGCTTCCAGACACCGGAGCAGGGGCCGGTCAGCGCCGAGCGCTACCACCGCCATATCGAGGCGGCGCGCCTGGTCTATCGCGACCGCAACGCCTTCCTCTCCGACCCCGCGACGATGCCGAAGACCGTGGCCGAGCTGACCGACGTGAACTACCTGGCGAAGCTTCGCGCCCTGATCAGCGACGAGCGGGCGATGAAGGAGATGCCGCCGGCCGGCCAGGCGGATTGGCAGAGGCACAAGGACACCGTCTATCTCTGCGTGGTGGATGAGGACGGCAATGCCTGTTCCTTCATCAACTCGCTCTTCGAAGGCTTCGGCTCCGGCATCCTGGCGGAGAAGTCCGGCGTGATGCTGCAGAACCGCGGCTTCGGCTTCCGCCTGGAGGAAGGCCACCCGAACTGCATCGGGCCGAACAAGCGGCCGATGCACACCATCATCCCCGGCATGGTGATGAAGGATGGCGAATGCATCATGCCCTATGGCGTGATGGGCGGGCACTTCCAGCCCATGGGCCAGACCCTGTTCCTGGCCAACCACTTCGAATTCGGCCTGGACGTGCAGGAGGCGATCGACTGCCCGCGCCTGTTCCACAACCCCTCCAGCGGCAAGGTGGAGCTGGAGCGCGGCATCCCGAACAGCGTCGTGGACCGGCTCTCGCGGCTAGGCCATGACTGCGCGCTGATCGACAAGCCGCATGGCGGCGGCCAGGCCATCCTGATCGACCGCAAGCGCGGCCTGCTGGTCGGCGGCAGCGACCCGCGCAAGGACGGGCTGGCGCTGGGGTACTGAACCCATGCCGGTGCGCGCGGAACAGGTGGACATCACCACCCTGGCGCTTGACGCCATCGTCAACGCGGCGAACGAGGCGTTGCGTCAGGGTGGCGGCGTCTGCGGCGCCATCTTCCACGCGGCCGGCGCGGCGCGGCTGGCGGCAGCCTGCGCGCCGTTGGCGCCATGCCCCACCGGGGAAGCGCGCATCACCCCCGGCTTCGACCTGCCGGCGCGCTGGGTGATCCATGCCGTCGGGCCGGTCTGGCATGGCGGCGGGCAGGGGGAGGCCGCGCTGCTGGCCTCGGCCTACCGCGCCAGCCTGCGCGAATTGCGCGCGGCGGGTGGCCGCTCCATCGCCTTCCCGGCACTCTCCACCGGCATCTTCGGCTACCCGAAGGACCAGGCGGCCGGCATCGCCGTCACCACGGTGAAGGCCGACCTCGCCGCGAATGGCGAGATGGATGTGGTCTTCGCCTGCTTCGATGCCGAGACGCTGCGCCTCTACCAGAAGGAACTCGCGCCATGACCGAGCCCTGCGACCTGACCGCCGTCGAGGCGCGTACGCTGATCGGCCGCAAGCGGCTCTCCCCGGTGGAGTTGCTGGAAAGCTGCCTCACCCGGATCGGGCAGGTGAACCCGGCGGTGAACGCCGTGGTGGCGCTGGATACCGACCGCGCCCGTGCCACGGCGAAGCAGGCCGAGCAGGCGGTGATGCGCGGCGATGCGCTTGGCCCGCTGCACGGCCTTCCCGTCGGCATCAAGGATCTGGAGGAGACGGCGGGGCTGCGCACCACCTGGGGCAGCCCGATCTTCCGCGACCATGTGCCGGAGAAGGATGCCGGCGCGGTGGCGCGCATCAGGGCGGCCGGCGGCATCGTCATCGGCAAGACCAACACGCCGGAATTCGGCCTGGGCGCGAACACCCGCAACAGCGTCTATGGCGCCACCGGCAATCCCTTCGACCCCACGAAATCCGCGGCCGGCTCCTCCGGCGGCTCGGCGGTGGCGCTGGCCACCGGCATGGCGCCGCTGTGCAGCGGTTCCGATACCGGCGGCTCGCTGCGCAACCCGGCGGCCTTCTGCGGCATCCTCGGCTACCGGCCGAGCGCCGGGCTGGTGCCGGCGGAGAAGCGTGCGCATGGCTGGGCGCCGATCTCGGTGCTCGGGCCCATGGCGCGCAACGTGCCGGATGCCTGCCTGCTGCTTTCCGCCATGGCGTCCGACGATGCCATGGACCCGCTGGCCTACACGCTGCACGCCCGCCCGGTGCGGGGCGAGCCCGGCCTGTTCTTCCCGCCGCGGCGGATCGACCTCGCGACGCTGCGGCTTGCCACATCCGAGGATTTCGGCGCCGCCCCGGTGGAAGGCGTGGTGCGCGAGGCTTTCCGCCAGCGCGTCGCCGCCTTGGCGCCGCTGTTCCGCGAGGCGGTGGCGGCCCACCCGGACTGCACCGGCGGCGACGAAGCCTTCGAGGTGCTGCGCGCCAGCACCATGCTGACGGCGCATGCCGAGAAGGTGCGGACACGCCCGCAGGACTGCGGCCCGAACATCATCGCCAATGTCGAGGAAGGGCTGCGCTACTCGCTGGAGGACGGCGCCCGCGCGGCCACACTGCAGACCCGCATCTATCGCAACTTCCAGGAATTCTTCGCCCGGCACGACGTGCTGGTCACGCCGGCCATCACCATCAGCCCGCGCAGTTGGCGGGAACTCTACCCGGCCGAGATCGACGGGCAGAAGGCGCGCACCTATTTCCACTGGCTGGCG
Organism: Pseudomonadota bacterium; assembly: GCA_023390705.1. Taxonomy (GTDB): domain Bacteria; phylum Pseudomonadota; class Alphaproteobacteria; order Acetobacterales; family Acetobacteraceae; genus JAEWCI01. The sequence goes on along the minus strand of JAEWCI010000608.1, from coordinate 4,635 downwards.
CTGGCCTACTACGTCTCGCTGACCGGCCACCCCGCCGTCTGCCTGCCGATGGGGCTGGACGCCAGGGGCATGCCCTTCGGCCTGCAGATCGTCGGCCCGCGCGGCGGCGATGCCTTCGTGCTCGGCGTCGCCGCGGCGCTGGAGGAAACCTTCGCCAATGACCCGGCGCTCTGCCGGCCGATGCCGGACCTGGCGAAGTTGCGCGCCGCGCCGCCGATCAGCGGGATGGAGGGCTTCCTCGGCTTCGGCTGAGGAGGCGCTTCTATTCCGCCTGCCGATTCACGGCTTCGGGCCGTGCGGCCCTGCGCCGACCGGCGGCTCAGCCCCTGGCGCCGGAGAAGGCGTTGAAGGTCTGGAGGGTGTAGGTGTCCTTCACCCCGGGCACGGTCTGGATCTTCTCCACCACGAAGAGGCCGATGTCGCGGTCGGCCTCAAGGTAGAATTTCCCCAGCAAATCGTACTGGCCGGAGATGGAATGCATCTCCGACAATTCCTCGATGCTGTCGGCCATGTCCCGGGCGACCCGGTAGGCCTGGCCCATTTCGCATTTGATCATGACGAAGATCGCTCGCATCGGCCTGCTCCGAGGATGTCAGGGGCGGAACATGGCCCGGGGACGGCCTGCGGGGAAGGGCAGGGCAGCCACATGCGCGCGAAGCGGGCAGAAGCGCGTGGGGCGGGCAGGGCAGGCCCGGCGATGTCCGGCGACTCGCGGCGGAATTCTGGCACGCGCCTTGCGTAGCCCGTGCCATGATCCCACGCATGAGCGCGACCCAGGACCCCGGCGCCCGTGGCGGCCCCGCCCAGCCCCTGTTGCTGCTGACCAACCTCAAGAAGCACTTCCCCATCCATGGTGGGCTGTTCGGCCGCACCGTGGCCACCGTGCATGCGGTGGACGGGGTGTCGTTCCACGTTGCCAAGGGCGAGACCCTCGGCATCGTCGGCGAAAGCGGCTGTGGCAAGTCCACTACCGCCCGGCTGCTGATGCGGCTGCTCGACCCCGATGCCGGCAGCATGGTCTTCGACGGCGAGGGGGTGGGGCAGAATGCCCAGATCGGCGGCATCACGCTGAAGGACTACCGCCGTCAGGTGCAGATGGTGTTCCAGGACAGCTACGCCTCTCTGAACCCCCGCCTGCCCATCGAGGACAGCATCGCCTTCGCCCCCCGTGTCCATGGCCTGCCCGCCGGCGAGGCGCGGGAGCGGGCGCATGAGTTGCTGGCCGCGGTCGGCCTGGCGCCCGGCCAATTCGCCCGCCGCTACCCGCACGAGCTTTCCGGCGGCCAGCGCCAGCGGGTGAACATCGCCCGGGCGCTGGCGCTCTACCCGCGCCTGGTGATCCTGGACGAACCGGTTTCGGCGCTGGACAAGTCGGTCGAGGCGCAGGTGCTGAACCTGCTGATGGACCTGAAGGAGCGCTTCGGCCTCACCTATGTCTTCATCAGCCACGACCTGAACGTCGTGCAGTACATCAGCGACCGGGTGATGGTGATGTATCTTGGCCAGGTGGCCGAGCAGGGGCCGGTGGACGCCATCTACGAACGCCCGGCGCATCCCTATACCCGTGCGCTGCTGGCCAGCCGGCCTTCCATGGACCCGGCGAAGCGTCGCACCGAACCGCCGCTGACCGGCGACCCGCCCAACCCGGTGAACCCGCCCAGCGGCTGCCGCTTCCGCACCCGCTGCCCCTTTGCCGAGGCGGTCTGCGCCGAACTCGCCCCGGTCGCGGCCGATCTCGGCGGCGGGCATGAAGCCGCCTGCCACATGGCGCTGCCCGGCAGCGGCCACAGCCAGGCGGGGAGGATCGCGGCATGATCCGGTCGCGGAGCACCGCAGGCGCAGCCGAGGAGCGCAGCGTGAAGCGGATGATTGAACAATGAGCGCGGCGTTGAAGATGGAACTGGCCGTGCCGCTGGTGAAATTGCGCGACCTCCAGGTGCGCTTCGTCTCCCGCGATGCCACGGTGCATGCGGTGAACGGCGTGGATCTCGACCTCGCCGCCGGCGAGGTGCTGTGCATCCTCGGCGAATCCGGCTCCGGCAAGTCCGTCACGTTGCGGGCGCTGATGAAGTTGCTGCCGAAGCGCGCCGTGGTCACCGGCGGCATCGAGGTCGCCGGCCAGGACGTGCAGGCCATGGGCGAGGGCCAGCTCCAGGATTTCCGCGGCGGCACCGTCTCCATGATCTTCCAGGAGCCGATGACGGCGCTGGACCCGGTCTTCACCATCGGCACCCAGATCGCCGAGACGGTGCGCCGGCACGAGGGCACCAGCCACGCAGCGGCCGAGGCGCGGGCGCTGGAATTGCTGGAACTGGTGCAGATCCCTTCCGCCAAGCGGCGGCTCGCGGCCTATCCGCACGAGCTTTCGGGCGGGTTGCGGCAGCGCGCGATGATCGCCGTGGCGCTGGCCTGCAAGCCGAAGCTGCTGCTGGCGGATGAGCCGACCACGGCGCTGGACGCCACGGTGCAGATCCAGGTGCTGCTGCTGCTGCGCCAGTTGCAGGAACAGCTTGGCATGGGGGTGATCTTCGTCACCCACGACCTGGGCGTGGCCGGGGAGATCGCCGACCGGGTGGCGGTGATGTATGCCGGCAAGGGGGGGGAGGAAGGGCCGGTCGGCGCGCTGATGGCTGGACCGCTCCACCCCTATCCGCGCGGGCTGCTGGGCGCCACGGTGCATGCCGGGCTGCGCGGCAAGCGGCTGACCACGATCCCCGGCGCGCCGCCCAGCCTGGAGAGGCTGCCGCAGGGCTGCGCCTTCGCGCCGCGCTGCACCCTGGCCGAAGCCGCCTGCCTGGAGGCGCCGCCGGCACCGCGCTTTCCGGCGCCGGGGCGGATGGCGCGCTGCATCAAGGTGGGTTGAGCGGGACCGTTCCGGCGCGCCAGGGTGACGCTTGGCGCCCCGCGCGCTAAACCCTGCCGCCTTGACCCAGGGGCGGGAGGAGATCGCATGACCCAGGCACGCAAGCCGGAACCGCGCATCGGCGGCCATATCCTTGCCGATGCGCTGGTGGCGCAGGGCGTCAGCCATGTCTTCTGCGTGCCGGGCGAAAGCTACCTGGACCTGCTGGACGGGCTCTACGCCGCGCGCAACCGGGTGGAACTGGTGACCTGCCGCTTCGAGGCCGGCGCCGTCCACATGGCCGAGGCCTATGGCAAGCTGACGGGCAAGCCGGGCGTCGCCGTTGTCACCCGCGGCCCCGGCGCCTGCCATGCGGCCATCGGCGTGCATGTGGCGATGCAGGACAGCACGCCGCTGGTGCTGCTGATCGGCCAGATTCCCTTCGAGGAGACGGACCGCGAGTCCTTCCAGGAGGTGGACTACCGCAAGATGTTCGCCCCCCTGGCGAAATGGGTGACGCAGATCGACGATGCCGCGCGCATCCCGGAACTGATGGCGCATGCCTTCGATGTCGCCGTCAGCGGCCGGCCGGGCCCGGTGGTGGTGGCGATCTCCGAGGAGATGCAGAAGGAATTGGCGACGGTGCCGGATATCGGCCCGGCCCCGGTGTTGCCGCCGCATCCCTCGCCGGACGCGATGCCGCAATTGATGACGCTGCTGGCCAAGGCGAAGAAGCCGCTGGCCGTGCTCGGCGGCAGCCGTTGGACCGCCGAGGGCCGCGCCGCGATCCGCGACTTCCTGCTGGCGAACGACCTGCCGGTGGCCGTTTCCTTCCGCCGCCAGGGGCTGTTCGATGGCACCAGCGGGAATTTCGTCGGTGACCTCGGCGTGGGCGCCGATGCCGCGCTGGTGGCCGCGGCCAAGGAATGCGACCTGTTCCTGGCCATCGGCACCCGGTTGGGCGAGCCGATCAGCCAGGGCTACACGCTGTTCGACATGGCGGGCGCCACGCCCATCGTGCATGTGCATCCCGACCAGTCCGAGATCGGCCGCGTCTACCGCCCGGCGCTCGGCATCGTCTCCGACCTCAACGCCTTCGCTCAGGCGGCGAAGGCGGCCAAGCCGATGGCCAGCCCGGCCTGGTCCGGCTGGACGAAGAAGCTGCGCGCGGCGCGGCTCGCCCAGGCCCAGCCGCAGGAATACGAAGGCCCGCTGAACCTTTCCGTGGCGTTGCAGGAGCTGGAGAAGGTGCTGCCGCCCGACACCGTCTTCACCACCGATGCCGGCAATTTCGCCACCTGGCCCACCCGCTTCATGCATGTGCGCGAAGGCCAGGACTTCCTCGGCCCCACCAACGGCGCCATGGGCTATGGCGTGCCCGCGGCGATCGGTGCCAAGATCGTGCAGCCGGAACGCTGCGTGGTCTGCTTCGTCGGCGATGGCGGCTTCCTGATGACGGGGCAGGAACTGGCGACGGCCTTCCACCACTCGGCGGCGCCGATCATCCTGGTGTTCAACAACCAGATGTACGGCACCATCCGCATGCATCTGGAAAAGACCTATCCCGGCCGCGTTTCCGGCACCGCCCTGACCAATCCGGACTTCGCCAAATACATCGAAAGCTTCGGCGGTCATGGCGAGGTGGTGGAGCGCACCGAGGAACTGGTGCCGGCCTTCCAGCGTGCGCGGGCCAGCGGCAAGCCGGCCATCATCGAGGTGCGCACCAACCCCGAGCAGGTGACCAACCGCGCCACCATCGCCCAGTTGCGCGCCCAGGCGGCGAAGGGCTGAAC
>JAEWCI010000518.1 GCA_023390705.1 Pseudomonadota bacterium | reverse complement strand
GCCGGCGAGCAGGGCGGGGAGGGCTTCGGCGTGGCGGTCATTCGTCCAGCCGGGCAGGTCGCCGAAGCGCAGCGGCCGCAGCGCGGGGGGCGGAGGTTGCGTGGCGAGCGGCTGCGCCGACGCCGGCTGGGCCAGGGCGGCACCCCAGCTAAGCGCCAACGCCAGCGCCAGGCCGGCGGAGAAACCCCTGCGCAAGCGGATCAGGCGCTGCGGGTGGCGACCAGCCTCCAGGTCGGGTCGGTGGAGCGCAGGTCCCGCTGGAAGGTCCACAGGTCGGTCAGCTCGGTCACTGCGTCGCTGCCATGGGTCACCTCGCCGTTGCGGCCGGTGGTGAGGTTCACCTGGTCGGTGACGAAGCGCACCGTCACATCCGCCACCGTGCCGCGCAGGTCGGCGGCCTCGACCGCCACTTCCTGCACGCCGCGGATCTCGGTCTGCTGCGTCTCGCCGGCCTGTTCGCGGGCGGTGATGGCCTGTTCGAAGCCGGCATAGGTATCATCGGAAAGCAGCGCCTTCAGCGTCGCCCGGTCGCCCGCGGCAAAAGCCTTCACGATCATGCGGAAGGCGGTTTCGGCGCCGTCCAGGAAGCGGTTCGGGTCGAAGTCCGGGTCCACCCCGATGATGCGGCCCAGTGCCTGGCCTACCGGGCTGCGCGGGTCCGGCAGGCCATGGCGGCCCTTGGCCGCGCCGGCGGGCGGCGGGGCGACTTCCTCGGCGGCTCCTTCGATCGTGCGGCCGCCGCGCGGGTCATAGCCCGCCGGCCGCTCCTGCGGAGGGCGCTCGAAGCCGGTGCGGCGGCCCAGCACGCTGCGCAGCCGCAGCACCAGGAAGGCCGCGATCATCGCGAACAGTATCAGATCGACCGGGAAGCCGCCCTGCATCATGGACTCCTTTTCATTTCCCTACTTAGGGTCGCCTGGGTGGCGCCGCAACGGCGGAGGCGGCCGGGCGGGCTTGTCGCAACAGGATTACGCCGGTATCCGCCCGTGGTCACCACCGGGAACCGGGCCGCGATGATTCTGCTGCGACACGGCCAGAGCGAGTTCAACCTGCATTTCGGCGCCACCAGGCGCGACCCCGGCATCCCCGACCCGCCGCTGACCGAGCTTGGCCGGGAACAGGCCGAGGCGGCGGCGATGGCGCTGGCCGGCGAGGACATCCGCCGCATCATCTGTTCGCCCTATACGCGGGCGTTGCAGACCGCGACGCCGATCGCCCGGCGGTTGGGGCTGAAGCTCACCATTACGCCAATCGTGCGGGAACGCTACGCCTTCAGTTGCGACATCGGCTCGCCCCGCACCGAGTTGCGGCTGCGCTGGCCGCATCTCGACCTCGACCATCTGGAGGAGGTGTGGTGGCCGGTGATCGAGGAGCCGGACCACCAGATCGAGGCCCGGGCCCGGCTGTTCCGGGCGGAGATGGCGGCGCTGGACGACTGGCGCCATACCCTGGTGGTCTCCCACTGGGGCTTCATCCTGGCGACGACCGGGCAGCGGCTGATGAACGGCGAATGGCTGCGCTGCGACCTGACCGAGCCGCACCCGGAGAACATCATCTGGCGGCAGTACCAGCCGCCGCCGGCGACGAACAACACCGCCGGGCCGAAGTCCTGACCTGGGCCGCCGCCCATGCGGCGTAGCCAGGCCGTCGGAGGCGGCGCCGGCGGCTGAGGGCGCCTTCGCGTGGCACCACAAAGGCACGCCGGTACAGGAAAGGGTAGGGCGGAAGGGGTCCTACCGCGTAACGTTGTTGGCCCAGGCGAAGCCGACCACCAGCCCCTTCATGTAGGGCAGCAGCAGCGCCGAGGCGATGGCGACCGCGGGCAGCCAGATCGCCAGCATCACCCAGATCGCCGGTTCCCACACCTTGTCCATCCAGAACATGAAGGGCAGCAGCAGGTGGCCGACGAGGAACAGTGTCAGATAGGGTGGCGCGTCGTCGGAAGGGTAGATGCTGTTGTCGGCGCCGCAGGACTCGCAATGTTCCTGCACCTTCAGGTAGCGGCGGAACAGCCGGCCCTCCCCGCAATGCGGGCAGCGCAGGCCGAGTCCGCGGCGGACGCCGAGAGAGACGGATTTTTCGGTCATCTGTGATCTCCGCGCCGGGCCGGCCGGATGCCGCCAGCCTTCGTGCCGGGCGCCTTCGGACGACAGCGTTTCGGGGTGGCCGGAATATGGACAGCGCCGGCGCCGCCCGCAAGACGGCGCCGGCGGCTTTCGGGGCGGCATCCGCACCGCGGGCGGCGCGGCGCCGCCGCCGGCCTATTCCGCCGCCCGCGGCAGGCGGGCATCCACCGTCTCAACCACCAGCTTCTGGTGCGGGTAGGGGATCTCGATCCCCAACTCGTCGAAGCGGCGCTTGACGCGGCGGTTCAGCTCCCGCGCCACGGACCAGCGCGCCGCCGGCTCGGCCTTGATGCGGGCGCGGATCACCACGCCGGAATCCGCCAGCCGCTCGACGCCGATCACCTCGATGTCGTCGCGCATCATGGCGCCCCATTTCGCCTCGGTGCGCATCTCGCCGCCGATCTCGCGCAGCACATCGGCCACCCGGTCGGTGTCCTCGCCGTAGCCCACCGTCACGTCCAGCACCGCGAAGGAGAAGTCGCGGGTCATGTTGGTCACGGTGGTGACGGCGCTGAAGGGGATGATGTGCAGGCTGCCATCCATCGCCCGCAGCTTGATGGAACGGATGGAGAGATGCTCCACCACGCCGGACTGGCCGCCGAGCTGCGCCACGTCGCCGACCGCCACCGCATCCTCCAGCAGCAGGAAGACGCCGGTGATGACATCGCGCACCAGCGACTGGGCGCCGAAGCCCACCGCCAGGCCGATGACACCGGCGCCGGCCAGCAGCGGCGCCACGTTCACCCCCAGCTTGTCCAGCGCGTTCAGCACCACGAAGACGGCGATGACACCGCCGAGCGCCGTGCGCAGCATGGGCAGCAGGGTGCGCAACCTGGCGCTGCGGGATGCCTGCTGTTCCCGGCTGAGCTTCGCCAGGTGGCGCTGGATGGCACCGTTCGTCACTTCCCAGAAGACCACGCCGAGCAGCACGGTCAGGCCGATGGAGAGCAGGGTGGAAACCAGCCGGCTGCCCAGCGTGCCGGTGGCGAACCATCCCAGCGCCTCGATGCCCCAGGCTTCCAGCAGCAGCAGCACCGCGCCGATGGTCACCGCCAGCGAAACCAGGCCCTGCAGCACCGGCAGGTAGCGTTTCGCGGTTATCTGCAGCCCGGGATAGCGGGCCGCCAGTTCGGGCCCCGGCCGCAGCCCCCAGGCGAGCAGGCGCCGCAGCACCTCGTCCAGCGCCTTGGCCACGCCGGCCAGCAGCAGGGTCAGCAGGGTGGCCTGGGTCAGGCGCTGGAAGCCGTCCTCGATCTCCAGTGCCCAGACCACCCAGAAGGCGACCAGCCAGAGGATGGCGAAGACGTGCCACCACTGCGCCAGGCCGTCGCGCAGCGCCCGCAGGGCGCGGCGGCCGCTGTCCGGCACCTCGCCGGGCGGCAATTCCCGGCTGTGCAGCACGGCGGCGACATGGCTGCGCTGCTGCAGGATGATCCGCACCAGGAAAATGGTGATGGCCAGCAGGGTCAGCCGCAGCAGCGCGTCATAGGCCACCCAGGACAGGCCGAAGAAGATCCCGGCCTCGGCCAGGGTGTAGCCGCTGACGCCCACCAGCATCAGCCGCCGCAGCCAGCCGATGCAGTAGGCGGCGACGCCGTCGGAGCAGGGGATCAGCCGCAGATGGTTTGAGCCGGGCGAGAGCAGCATGTTCGCCAGGGCGAAGGCCAGCCGCGCCCCGACATAGGCCTGCACCATCAGCAGCCCGACGCGCCGGGTCGTCGGCAGCGGCTCCAGGAAGCCGAGCAGGCCATGGAAGGCCAGCAGGAAGCCGGTGATGGGCACCAGGTCCAGCAGCAGCCGGCCGACCACCAGCGGCACCCGCTTCAGCCAGCTCCGGGCGCCGCCCTCGGTGGGCGCGGCCGCCTGGATGCGGCGGCGCAGCGGGCGCAGGGCCCAGGCCACCAGCAACTCCACCACCAGGCCGAGGCCGAGCAGCAGCAGCAGCTTCCAGGCGGCGTCCAGCAGGCGGGCGCGGCCAACAGGGTCCTGCACCAGCCTGACCAGCCCCTGCCACAGCCCCTGCACATCGGCCATGGAGCGCAGCGCCACCAGCAGCCCGTCCGAGAGCGTCGCCATCCGCTCCGACAGGCCGACCATCAACTGCGCACCGACCGTGCCCGGCGCCAGCAGCGGTGCTTCCGGCGCCGCGGCGGCGGGTGCGGCCGCACCGGCAGGCGCGGTTGTGGCAGGCGCTGTTGCAGCAGGCG
>JAEWCI010000512.1 GCA_023390705.1 Pseudomonadota bacterium | reverse complement strand
GAATTGCTGGAACTGCTCTGGCGTGTCGCCGATCGGGTCGGCCCCCTGTTCCTCGATTCGCGCGCGCACCGCCGGGTCCTTGACCACGGCCTGCACCGCCTCGGACAGCATGGCGATGATCGGCGCCGGAGTGCGGGCGGGCGCCTGCAGGCCGAACCAGGCCACCGCATCCACTGTCGGGAAACCTGCCTCGCGCGTCGTCGGCACATCGGGCAGGGCGGCACTGCGCTTCTCGCTGGTCACCGCCAGGGCGCGCAGCCTGCCTTCGCGGATATGCGGCAGGGCGGAAGGCAGGTTGTCCACCGCGATCTCCACCCTGCCGGCCATCACTTCCACCAGCATCGGGGCGGATCCGCGGAAGGGCACGTGCACCAGGTCGATCCCGGCCGCCTCACCCAGCAGCACGCCGCAGAGGTGCAGGCTGGTGCCGTTGCCGGAACTGCCGATGGTCAGCCCGTCCCGGCGCCGCTTCGCCAGCGCCACCATCTCCGGCAGCGTGTTCACCTGCAGCGAGGGCGTGGCGATGACGACATTCGGCACCGCCGCGACATTGGAGACCGCGGCCAGGTCCTCCGGCTTGTAGGGCATGTTGTTGCGATAGAGCGAATAGTTGATGGCCGCCGTGCCGATGGTGGTCATCAGAATGGTGTGGCCATCGGGATCGGCCTTGGCCACCACATCGGCGCCGATATTGCCGCCGGCCCCGGGGCGGTTCTCCACCACGAAGGTCTGCCCCAGCCGGGTGCCGAGCGGCTCGGCGATGATGCGGGCGACCAGGTCGGTGGTGCCGCCGGCGGAGAAGGGCACCACCATCCGCACCGGGCGGTTCGGCCAATTCGCCGCCTGGCCCTGGGCCCGCGCGCCGCGGGGCAGGACGGCGCCGGCCATGCCGAAGCCGGACAGGCCGAGGAGAAGATGGCGGCGGGTGGATGGCATGGGTCGGCTCTCCTGATGGGCAGGCAAGGGACGGGGTGCCGGAACCAGGAGCGGAACGGAACCGCCCATGGCCGGGCCTGGACGGCTTGCCGGAAGGGCATCGCCGATAGGGCAGAGCGGGCGAGGCAGCGGCGGGTTCCGGCGCCCGGGTGGGTGCGCCGCCCCCGAAGGGCGTTTCGCCGCCCGGCGGCGCATCGCCCGGCCCGCCGCGGCAGTACCTGGTAGGGTGGTGCGCGCCGCCTGCCGGCTTTCCCGCCGCCCGGCCCTCCTGCCTCAGCCGGTGCCGAGCAGGCCCATCTGCTGGAACAGCACCCGGTTCTCCTCGAACTGCGGGCCGCGCCCGCCGCATACTCGGCAGGGCCGAGGTAAGCCCCTTCCAGCCCCTCGCGCTCCGGCACGGCGAGATGGGTGGGGTCCTCCAGCCCGGGGCGGAAGGCGTCGTGCAGGATGTTGACGATTTCGGGCGACATGCCGCGCGGGCCGGCGAAGCCGTAGGGCGTGGCCTGCACGATGTCGATGCCGGGCTCCTTCAGCCTCGGCACATTTAGCGGTGTTCCAGCTCCTGCTCCAGCCAGGCGAGGAAGACGCGCAGCCTGTGGTTCATCGCCCGCCCCTTGGGCCAGACCGCGTAATGCGCCAGCGGGCGTTCCACCGGGCGGTCGAACAGCGGCACCAGGGAGCCCGCGGCGATGTCCAGCGCCAGCAGCCGTACCTGGCCCATGGCAATGCCAAGTCCCTCCGCCGCCGCCTGGTAGGCGAGGAGCGAGCCGGGAAATTCCGTGCCGGTATCGGCGATGTCCGGCCCGCCCACGGCGGCGAGCCAGTCCCGCCAGTCGTTGCGGCGGAAGCGGGTGTGCAGCAGGCGCTGGTGGCGCAGGTCCTCGATGCTCCGCGGCGCCTGGCGGCGGCGCAGCAATTTGGGGCTGCACACCGGCTGCAGCACGTCGGGGATCAGCTTCCGCGCCTCCAGCCCCGGCCAGCTTCCGTCGCCGAACTGGATGGCGAGGTCGAGTTCATCCTGTGCGAAATCCACCAGGGCGACGGAGGTACTGAGCCTCACCTCGATGCCGGGGTGGTCGGCCTGGAAGCGCGGCAGGCGGGGAATCAGCCATTTCAGGGCAAAAATATTATAGCAGCGCAGGCGCAGCGGCTCCACTCTGCCGGCGTGCAGCAGCCGTTCGGTCGCCGCCGCAATCTGGCTGAAGGCAGGCGCCACCTCTTCCCGATACGCCTTGCCGATCGGGGTAAGGGTGATGCCGTAGCGTTCACGCCGGAACAGGCGCAGCTTGAGATAGCCTTCCAGCACGGCGACCTGGCGGCTGACCGCGGACTGGGTGACGTTCAGCTCCTCCGCCGCCTTGGTGAAGCTGCCGAGCCGCGCCGCTGCCTCGAACACGTGCAATGGATTCAGTGGCGGAATCCGCCTGGCCATGGGTGCTGTCCCAAGCATTACCATTTATCATCCCTATCTATCGCCCGGATGGCGGCCGGTCCATCCGGATTCTCACCCCGTCCGGCAAGGAAGGCACAGGGCTCGCTCAACCGGCCGCAAGCCTGGCAAACTCTGCCCGATTGCTGCGGGCGAAGCGGCGCCAGCGGTTACGCCGCAGGCCCGGGCATGAACGAAGCGCATTTCCGCATTCATTTTTGGAAGTGTCCGCCCCGGCATCGCGCTGCCAAACAATGGCGGCGGTGCCTGGCAAGCTTGGGCGCCGCGGGCCCGGGCGGCGGCGCCGCACCAGGGTTTTCCCCGGCCGGATGCCTGGATTCCGCCCCGCGCAGCACCCTCCGGCCGGTCCGCAACAGCGCGCCGGAGGAAACATGGCCAGAATCCCCTACGACGAGAACGAGGCCTTCAGGAAAGGCCGCGACATCTGGTTCGAGATGCGCGGCGCCGCCAATGCCCAGGCGGCGGTGGACCAGGCGGCGGAACAGCAGATGACGCGCGACCTGCGCCAATTCCTGTTCGAGCACTGCTTCGGCGCGGTCTGGGCGCGCCCGGGGCTGGAGCGGTCCATGCGCAGCGTCATCACCGTCTCCGTCCTCACCGCGCTCGGCCGGACGGAGGAGCTGAAGTCGCATATCCGCATGGGCCTGACCAATGGCGTGACGCGGGAGCAGTTCACCGAGATCTTCCTGCATGTCGGCGTCTATGCCGGCGTGCCCACCGCGGTCGCCGCGGTGCGGGCGGCGGGCGAGGTCTATGCCGAATTGGACGCGAAGAAGGGCTGATGCCCGGCGCAGAAAGTCCTCGGTTTTCCGAAGCCGGGTATCGGTGCGCAGGATTCCCCGCCGCGCGCCAGTTCCGGGTCAGCACGTCGTGCCACCGGCATGAGCCCCACGCCGCCCTGCACCGCCTGACGCGGTGCGGGGCGTGCGGTGTCCCGGTGCCGCAGGACGCGAAGGGGCCGGCAAGCCGTCAGGCAGCCGGCATTCCCGACCCGGCCGCCCTGGGCTGAAGCGACCTTTTCCCGCATCGCAGAAGGCGGGGTCTTCACGGGCGTCCGGTGCCGGCCCGCCGATCTGGTGGCAATCCCACCATGGCAGCGGCTCAACATTACGTAACGGACTATTTACTCAGGAGAAGAACTCCGTCGATGCGCTCCTGTGATTGAATGCAGGGGCATGATTGCCCAAGGCGCAAATCCCTGCGACGGACCGGGAAGCCGATGACAACGGCAGGGCTCAGGAATGCCGTCGGCGGTCTGTTGCTTGGCATGCTCCTTCTTCTCTCGCTCTATCTGCTCGGCGGCTGGGGTACCAGCGATGTCGGTATTTTCCTGAGATGGATGGAACTGACGCATGAGCACGGCCTGGTCGGCGGCTACGCGCTGAGCATCGAGAATTACCCACGCGGCATACGCGAAGGCATGATGCCCCTGCACGGGGGTGGCGAATACCCGCCGCTGAGCTACGCCGTCCTGTTCCTGGCGAGACGCATCGGAGGGATGCTGGGCCTCTCGCCCTTCGTCAGCTTCAAGCTGCTGCTGTTCTGCTATTTCTGCGCGGCGGTGGCGCTGTTCCTCTGGTTCTGCCGCGACATGCTGCTGACCGCGGGCTTCGCCGCGGCCATCCTCCTGGACTGCGTCGCGCTGGGCTATGTGGACGTCTTCGTGGTGCCCTGGCTCATCGGTGCATTCTGGATGCTGCGGCTTGGCCGTCCGCTGCTCGGCGTCGCGCTGGTGCTGATGGCGGTGCTGTTCAAATGGCAACCTCTTGCCATTCTGCCCTTCGTGCTCATCCAGGCCCTGGGCATCACCGGCTTCGGCGGCATCCTCTCGGCGCTGCGGGCGAGGTCCACCTGGCAGGTTGCCGCGCTTGGGCTGGGCATGCTGGGGGTGCTCGTGCTGGTATTCGGCGCCTCGCCCTTCATCGGCCTGGGATATGCGCTGAGCAACCCCTACCTCAGCGCGAATGCGATGAACCTGCCCTGGCTGCTGGTCTTCGTCTTCCGCCTGCTGCTAGAGCCGGGCTTCACCCTGGGCAGCGAGATGGGCTACGCCACGCCGCCGGCGCTGGTCTTCCTGTTCCTGCCGGTGAAGCTGGTGTTCTGGGCGGTCTTCGCCGCGGTGCTGCTGCGCGCCTTGCATGGCGAAAAGACGGTGCGGAACTGCCTGCTGCTGTCCATCCTCGGCTTCACCACCTATTTCATGCTCAATGCGGGTGCGCATGAGAACCACCTTTTCGTGCCGGTGGTGCTGGCCTTCATCCTGTTGGCGATGGACCACAGCGAGGGCAACCGGCTGATCGCCCTGCTGCTGGCGGCGATGCTGAACCTCAATATCTTCTTCTTTTTCGGCATCACCGGCACGCCGCTGCGCCGTGCTGTCCAGGGCATCGACATCAGCCTGCTCTTCGCTCTGGTCTTCGCCGCCGCCTGGACTCTGCTGTTCGCCTATGTCTGGCGAGAGACCTCCACAGTGCCGGCTTCCCTTCGCGCTGGCCCAAGGGCGAGGGACAACGGCAGGAACCTGCTCTCCGCGCATTGATGATCCGCCGCTCCTGGCGAGGAGCCTCCGCGGACACGCGATTCCCGTGCGGCAGGTCCATGCCCGGGCAGCGGCCGCATCAATCTGCCGGTGCCGACCAGCACCAGGATACGGAGGCGGTCGCACGGGGCCGGCGCGCTTGCCCAGGGGCAGCGCCGGCCTTTCCGGGTGGCCGCCCTATTCGGCGGCGGCGGCCACCGGCAGGCGGGGCAGGGCGACGCCCACCAGCACGTCGCGGGTGACGATGGCGGCAAGCTGGTCCTCGTTCCAGCCTTCGGTGCCGGCGGGGCGCAGGGGCAGGACCATCCAGCGGTAATCCGCGGTGCTGTCCACCACCCGTATCTCCACCTTCTCCGGCAGCACGGTGCCCCATTCCGCCAGCACGCCGCGCGGGTCGCGCACCACGCGGGCGCGGTAGGCGAAGCTCTTGTACCAATGGGGCGGATAGCCCAGCACGGCGCGCGGATAGCAACTGCACAGCGTGCAGACGATGACATGGTGCCGGCCGGGGGTGTCCTCCAGCACGCCGAGCGGCGGGGCCCCGGCCATGGAAACGCCCATCGTCTCGGCGGCGGCGGTGCCGTCGCGCAGCAGCAGGGCGCGCCATTCCGGGTCCAGCCAGGCGCGGGCCACCATGCGGGCGCCGGTCTCGGGGCTGGCCCTGTCGGTCTGGGCCTGGCGGGCGGCCAGTTCATCCTCGGTGACGATGCCGCGGGCCTTCAGCGCGGCGAGCAGCTTCTCAAGCTGTTCGATCGACTCGCGGCGGGCGGGCGGGCTCATGCGGCCTCCTGCAGATCGGGCACGGGTTCCAGCCAGTGTTCGAAGATTTCCACCAGCACCTCGTCGCCCGGCTTGCCTTCGTTGAACAGCGGCGGCTGCTCGAACAGCACATGGTAGAGCACGCGCTTCGGCGCCGGGCGGCCGAAGGCCAGATCCTCCGGGTTGGCGAAGGCGCCGAGCACGCGTTCCACCACGCCCCGGCGGCCGCGCAGGTAGTGCGGCGTGCGGATATGACAGGGGCCGCGGCGTTCCGGCCAATCGTCGCGCACCATCACCGCCTCGCCCGGCCTGAAGCGTGGGGTCATCCCAGGTCCTCCGGCTGCACCACGCCCTTCTCCAGCATCAGCGTGGTGATCGAGCGCAGCCAGCGCTCGTAGTAGGTGAGGGAGAAGTATTCCTCCTCCGGGATGCTCTCGATGCCGCGGCGCAGCTCGTCCACCGTCATCATCTTCTTGGCGGCGAGAAGCTGGCGCAGCGCATCCACCCGCTTGCCGAAGGCATCCGGCGGCGCCTCGTCGGGCTCCACCGGGGTGCAGCGGAAGCGGCTGGCGCCGCCGATATCGTGCGTGGCGGGGGTGCGGTCCGGCTCGGTCATGGGGAGAGGCTAGGACAGAAATGGCTGGGCCGGAAGCGGGAGACGCAGCCCCGCGCAGGCCGAGAGCAGCAGGCGCAGCAACGTGACATAAAGATATCCTTATGTCTCGCGGGTTTTCCCTGGCCCGATCCGGCGCGCCGTGGTAGGGCGACCCCGCTTTGCAGAGGATGGCGGCGATGGCTGACTATGTGGTGAAGGACCTCTCCCTGGCCGATTGGGGCCGCAAGGAGATCGCGATGGCCGAGGACGAGATGCCCGGCCTGATGGCGGTCCGCGCGGAATACGGGCCTTCGCAGCCGCTCAAGGGCGCCCACGTCGCCGGCTGCCTGCACATGACCATCCAGACCGCGGTGCTGATCGAGACGCTGAAGGCGCTGGGCGCCGATGTGCGCTGGTCCTCCTGCAACATCTTCTCCCCCCAGGACCATGCCGCGGCCGCCATCGCCGCCACCGGCACGCCGGTCTTCGCCGTGAAGGGCGAGACGCTGCCGGAATACTGGGAATACGTGAAGCGCACCCTGGAATGGGCCGATGGCGGCGAGCCGAACATGCTGCTGGACGACGGCGGCGACATGACGCTGCTGGTCCACTACGGGCTGCGCGCCGAACAGGGCGACACGGCCTTCCTCGATGGCGCGACGAATGAGGAGGAGGAGGTCTTCTTCGCCCTCATCAAGGATTGCCTGAGGAAGAAGCCGGGCTGGTTCGCGAAGCTGGCCGGCAGCATCCGGGGCGTCTCGGAGGAAACCACCACGGGCGTCCACCGCCTCTACAACATGGCGAAGGAGGGCAAGCTGCTCTTCCCCGCCATCAACGTGAACGACAGCGTCACCAAGTCGAAATTCGACAATCTCTATGGCTGCCGGGAATCGCTGGTGGACGGCATCCGCCGCGGCACCGACGTGATGATGGCGGGCAAGATCGCCATGGTCTGCGGCTTCGGCGATGTCGGCAAGGGCAGCGCCGCCAGCCTGCGCAATGCCGGCTGCCGCGTGATGGTGAGCGAGGTGGACCCGATCTGCGCCCTGCAGGCGGCGATGGAAGGCTATGACGTGGTGACGATGGAACAGGCCGCGCCCAAGGCCGACATCTTCGTCACCGCGACGGGCAATGTGGACGTCATCACCATCGACCACATGCGGCAGATGAAGCACCGCGCCATCGTCTGCAACATCGGCCACTTCGACAGCGAGATCCAGGTGGCGGCGCTGAAGAACTACCCGCGCCACAACGTGAAGCCGCAGGTGGACGAGTTCGAATTCCCCGATGGCAAGCGCATCATCCTGCTGTCCGAAGGGCGGCTGGTGAACCTGGGCAACGCCACCGGCCACCCGAGCTTCGTGATGTCCGCCAGCTTCACCAACCAGACCCTGGCGCAGATCGAGCTGTGGACCAACCCGGGCAAGTATCAGCGCCAGGTCTATGTGCTGCCGAAGCACCTGGACGAGAAGGTGGCGGCGCTGCACCTGGCCAAGGTGGGCGCCACGCTGACGAAGCTGTCGCCGAAGCAGGCCGAGTATATTGGCGTGGGCCAGCAGGGGCCGTTCAAGGCGGACCAGTACCGCTATTGATCGCTTCCCCATGAACCCGCCGTGCGGCTCCATGGGGATCCCCGTTTGGCGTCCGTCCAGGCCGCTTCGGTCCGGCCTCCCGCGGCAATGCCGGGGGAGGGTGGCGCGGCGGAGGGCCGTCCCGGATCAGCCAGCCCGTGCCACCCGCCTCGCCGCCACCAGGGCGGCCAGGGCGGTGGCCAGCGCTGGTGCCAGCAGCGCTTCTTCCGCCATGGTGGCGTGCAGC
>JAEWCI010000429.1 GCA_023390705.1 Pseudomonadota bacterium | reverse complement strand
GGCCTCTTCCTCCAGCAGGCCGGTTTCCACGGCGATGCCGGCCTCCCGCAGCCGGGCCAGGCCGCGCCCGTCCACCCGGCGGTCGGGGTCGCCCATGGCCACCACCACCCGGGCCACGCCGGCGCGGACCAGGGCGGCGCAGCAGGGGGGCGTGCGGCCCCAATGGGAACAGGGCTCCAGCGTGACATAGGCGGTGGCGCCGCTCGCCGCCTCCCCGGCCCGGGCCAGGGCCTCGGTTTCGGCATGCGGCCGGCCGCCGGGCTGGGTCCAGCCGCGGCCGACCCCCCTGCCCCCGTTCCCGATGACGCAGCCGACCGACGGGTTCGGCCAGGTATTGCCGAGCCCCCGCCGCGCGAGGGCGAGCGCGGCGCGCATATGCGCGATATCCTCCGCCATGGCGGCCATGGCGCGCTAGCTGGGGATGCGGGGCGCCGGGCGCCAGGGCTGCTGGCGGGGCAGGAAGGGGGCCGGCGCGGGGCGGGGCCGGCCGGGCCGTTCAGCGGTCACCGAGGTCGCCCAGGAATTGGCGGAAATCCTTGGCCTCGCCGAAATTCTTGTAGACGCTGGCGAAGCGGACATAGGCCACCTGGTCCACCTCCTTCAGCGTGTCCATGACGATCTCGCCGATCTGGCGGGAGGAGACCTCGGATTCCGCCTCGGTCTCCAGCCGGCGCTGGATGCCGTTGACGATGCGCTCGATGCGGTCCTCGTCCACCGGGCGCTTGCGCAGCGCCACGCGGATGGAGCGGGCCAGCTTGTCGCGGTCGAAGGGGACGCGGCGGCCGTCCGTCTTCACCACCGTCAGCTCGCGGAGCTGGACCCGTTCGAAGGTGGTGAAGCGGTTGCCGCAGGAAGGACAGGAACGGCGGCGGCGGATCGCCGCCCCTTCCTCGGCCGGGCGGCTGTCCTTCACCTGGGTGTCGTCACTGCCGCAATAGGGACAGCGCATGGTCCTTCCCCCCTTCGCCCCGCCCCTTCCGGCCGCGCCTCAACCGTAGATGGGGAAGCGCCGGCAGAGCGCCAGCACCCGGTCCTTCACCGCCGCCTCGACGGCGGTGTTGCCGTCCGGGGCATTGGCCTGGGCCAGCCCGTCCAGCACCTCGCCGATCATGCGGCCGACCTCGCGGAACTCCGCCTCCCCGAAGCCGCGGGTGGTGGCGGCCGGGCTGCCGAGGCGGACGCCGGAAGTCGTCATCGGCTTTTCCGGGTCGAAGGGGATGGCGTTCTTGTTGCAGGTCAGGTGGGCGCGGTTCAGCGCCGCCTCCGCCGCCTTGCCGGTCAGCCGCTTGGAGCGGAGATCGACCAGCAGCAGGTGGTTGTCGGTGCCGCCGGTGACGATGCCGAAGCCGAGTTCCTTCAGGGTCTCGGCCAGGGCCTTGGCGTTGGCCACGACCTGCGCGGCATAGGCGCGGAATTCCGGCCGCAGCGCTTCCCCGAAGGCGACCGCCTTGGCGGCGATCACATGCATCAGCGGGCCGCCCTGGGTGCCGGGGAAGACGGCGCTGTTGACCTTCTTCGCCAGCGCCTCGTCATTCGACAGGATCATGCCGCCGCGCGGGCCGCGCAGGGTCTTGTGGGTGGTGGTCGTGGCGATATGGGCGTGGGGGAATGGGGACGGATGCGCGCCGCCGGCCACCAGCCCGGCGAAATGCGCCATGTCCACCATGAAATACGCGCCGACCTCGTCCGCGATCCGGCGGAAGCGGGCGAAATCCCAGAAGCGCGCATAGGCGGAGCCGCCGGCGACGATCAGCTTCGGCTTCGCCTCCCGCGCGATGCGGGCGACCTCCTCCATGTCGATCACCTGGTCCTCGCGGCGCACCGTATAGGGCGCCACCTTGAACCACTTGCCGGAGATGTTGACCGGCGAGCCATGGGTCAGGTGGCCGCCGGCGGCGAGGTCCAGCCCCATGAAGGTGTCGCCGGGCTGGAGCAGGCTGAAGAAGACCGCGGCATTGGCCTGGGCGCCGCTGTGCGGCTGCACATTGGCGAAGCCGCAATCGAACAGCTTTCTTGCCCGCTCGATCGCCAACTGCTCCGCCACGTCCACATATTCGCAGCCGCCGTAGTAGCGCCGGCCGGGATAGCCTTCGGCATATTTGTTCGTCAGCACCGAGCCCTGCGCTTCCAGCACGGCGCGGGAGACGATGTTCTCGCTGGCGATCAGCTCGATGCCGTCCTGCTGGCGATGCAGTTCCTGGCCGATGGCCTCGGCCAGTTCCGGGTCGGTCTGGGCCAGCGGGGCGGTGAAGAAGCCGGGAGCGGTGAAGGCGTTCATGCGGGTTCAGCCCTTGGGAGCCAGCTTGGCCAGCCGGCGGTCGTGCCGCCCACCCTCATAGGGGGTGGCGAGGAAGGTGCGCAGCGCGTCCAGCGCCGTCTCCGGCCCGGTCAGCCGGGCGCCGAAGCAGGCGATGTTGGCGTCGTTATGCGCCCGGGTCAGC
Organism: Pseudomonadota bacterium; assembly: GCA_023390705.1. GTDB lineage: Bacteria > Pseudomonadota > Alphaproteobacteria > Acetobacterales > Acetobacteraceae > JAEWCI01. Next base: position 777 of record JAEWCI010000429.1, on the reverse strand, counting down.
CGGGCCTCGGTGGAATCGTGCAGCACCGCGGCGCGGATGCCGGGGTGGCGGTTGGCGGCGATCGCCATGCCGATGCCGCTGCCGCAGACCAGCAGGCCGAAGCGCGCCCGGCCCTCCTGCACCGCGGTGGCGACCTGATGGGCGTAATCCGGATAATCCACCGAAGCCGGATCATTGGTGCCGAAATCGAGGATCGGATAGCCGGCCTCCGCCAGCGCCTGCTGCAGGGCGGGCTTCAACGCCAGGCCGCCATGGTCGGCGCCGACGGCGATGGGAATCTCGGACGGAGTCATGACCGGCCTCTACCACTTCAGGGGGGTGGCGCGAAGGGCAAGCCGCCAGGGCTGGTGCGAAAGGCGGCATGGCAGCAAGACGGCGCGGAAGACCGGCCGAACCACCGCGGGAGGGAGATGGCTATGCCGCAGCCCGGGGGGAAGGTCAAAGCCCTGGCCGGCGATCCTCCCGCCTGGAAGCACTCCGGACGCGAATCGCCGGCTCAACGGAAGCGAGGCCCGGGCTGGCCTCGCGGCGGTCAGAGGGACACAAGCCTAGCGCGCAACCCGGCCATGCGCAGCGAGAAAGCCGGCAACCCGGGCGATGGCGGCCGCCCGCCCCGCCGGATCGGTGCCGACCGTCACCATCCGTCCGCGCGGCAGGGTCAGGGTGCGCAGGGGCCGGTCCTCGCGGTCGAAGCCATGATGCGCGCCGGGATAGGTCTCCGCCTCCGCCCTGCCCGCCGCAGCCAATTCCTGGCAGGGGCCGGGAGCGGTCCAATTA
>JAEWCI010000412.1 GCA_023390705.1 Pseudomonadota bacterium | reverse complement strand
GCCCTGGCTGGCGCAGACCGGCAGCCAGCCGGCCGGGTCGAATTTCGCCCGCACATCCCCGACCAGCCGGGCGAGGGCGGCGGCGCCGGGCATGGCCAGCAGCAGCCGGCCATCGGTCGCGGCATCGGTGGCGAAGCGGTTGGCGGCGGTCACCCCATCCGGCCCGCCGAGCAGCACCATCTCGATATGGATGGCGCTGGTGGCGCTCTGCGCCAGGCCGGCGGCGAGCCGTTCCGTCCAATGGGCCAGGGGCGCCCCGGCCGGGCCGGGCGCCAGCATCCGCACCGTGCCGGGCAGGGTAGCCCATGCCCGGCGGCCCGGCCGGGTGGCCAAACCAAGAGCAGCGACCCCCAGCAGGGCAGCGCGTCGGGTGGCGTGACCATGCTGCGGCATCCGCGTCTCCTCCGTTCTGGAGCCCCCTCCCCCGGTCCGGCTGGCGCCAATGTGACAGAGAGGCGGCAGCGGGACCAGACGGGACGCGCGGGGGGCCGCGTCCCGCCCGGCGTTCAGGCCGCGGGGTTCATTCGTCGTAGGCCAGCAGCGTCTCGCAGGGCACGTCCAGCCGCTTGCGGCCCTGGAGGAAGCTCAGCTCGATCAGCGCCGCGGCGGCCGGCACCACCGCCCCGGCCTGGCGCAGCAGGGCGATGCTCGCCGCCATGGTACCGCCGGTGGCCAGCAGGTCGTCCAGCACCACCACGCGCTGGCGGGGCTGCACCGCGTCGGCCTGCATCTCTATCCGGTCCGTGCCGTATTCCAGGGCGTAGTCCAGGCCGATGGTGGCGCCGGGCAGCTTGCGCGGCTTGCGCAGCATGATGAAGCCCAGGCCGAGTTCCAGCGCCAGGGGCGCCGCCGCCAGGAAGCCGCGGCTTTCGATGCCGGCCAGCAGATCCGGCTTGTAGGGGCGGACCAGCGCGGCCATCCGCGCCATGGCGGCGTGCCAGGCGGGGCCGTGCCGCAGCAGGGTGGAGATGTCGTAGAACAGGATTCCCGGCTTGGGGAAATCCGGGATGCCGCGGATATGCGCCTTGAGGTCGATGTCGTCGGTCACGGTGGAGTCTGGCCTCGCAAAGGGGTAGCCGGGGGTCCGGTGCGAGCGGGACAGTAGTTGTGCCAGGGCTGTGGCGGCAACCACCGGGCTTGGCGACAGGCCGGGATTGCGCCATGTGGCGCGGCATGTCGCGCACCGCCATTGCCCTGCCCCTCGGACTCCTGGGATTCGCCCTTTATGTCGGCGCGGTGGTGGCGCTGGGCGACAGGGTGCTGGGCACCCATTGGGCGCTGGAGCTTGCCTATTTCCTTGTGGCCGGCATCGCCTGGGCCTTCCCGGCGCGCTGGCTGATGCTGTGGGCCGGCGGCAAGCGGTAGGCGGGGCCGGCGCCCCGTAGTACGGCGACCGGCCGGCAGCACCCCCGGCAGCACCCGTTGACCTGGCCCGCAAAAAGCGAAACCCCGCCGGCTTGCGCCAGCGGGGTTCGCGGAACCCTGACATTGGTCGGAGCGAGAGGATTCGAACCTCCGGCCCCTGCGTCCCGAACACAGTGCTCTACCAGGCTGAGCTACGCTCCGGTCGGGGGTTCCGTGCGGGAGGCGGCCATATAGCGAGGAGCGCGGGCGCCGGCAAGCCACCCGGCGCAGGCTTATGCCCCTGGCATGAATGTTCCATTCGGGGCGAAGCGGCGAACGGCGCCTGGAGGCAGTTGATCGGCCGGGATCAACTGCCACTGGCATTATCTGCTTTTCCCGGAATGGCAGCCCCGGCCCGCGCCGAATCCCTTCTACAGCCGCGTCGCCGGCGCCGCCCCTTCCGGCGTGCTGGCCCGTTCCAGCCGTGCCAGGGCCTCTTCCACGCTGCCGGCCACCTCGAACAGCAGGCGGTTGTCGGCTGGCACGAAGCCCTGTTCGACCAGCGAATCCACCAGTGCCAGGAAGGGCTGCGCCCAGCCGGCGATGTCCAGCACCAGCACCGGCTTGTCATGCAGGCCGAGGTGCTTCCAGGTGACGATCTCCACCAGCTCGTCCATCGTGCCCAGGCCGCCCGACAGGGCGATGAAGGCGTCCGCCAGCTCGAACATCCGGGTCTTGCGGCTGTGCATGGAGGTGGTGATCTCCAGATCCGCCGCCGCGGGGAAGACGCGCTCGATGCGCGTCAGGAATTCAGGGATCACGCCGGTCACCTTGCCGCCCGCCTGCAGCGCCGCTTCCGCCACCACCCCCATCAGGCCGATGCTGCCGCCGCCATAGACCAGTTGCATCCCGGCCCGGGCGAGGCCGGCGCCCAGCGCCTCGGCCGCCGCCCGGTGCGCCGGGTCGTGTCCCGGCCAGGTGCCCCAGAAGACGGCGACGGAGCGGATGGGATGGGGCATGATGATCCTGGCAGTTGGGCGCGGGCGCACCCTGTGTAACCTTCCCGCCCCGGCCGGCGAAGCCGCGACGCCTCGCCGGGCCTGTTGACGGAGACAAAGGGGAAAGCATGAAGGCTTTGCTGGTTGCGCTGGGGCTCGTCGCCCTGGCTGGAAGCGCCCTCGCGCAGGGCGATGTGATCGCCGAACGGCGCGCCGCATTCAAACGCGTGGGCGAGCACATGCAGGCGATGAAGGCCATCGCCGACAGCCGCGGCAACCCTGGCCCGGCGGTGGCGCGGGTGGACGACATGCTGGCCTGGTTCCAGGTTCTGCACGAACGCTTCCCGCCCGGCTCCGGCACCGGCGACACCAAGGCGCTGCCCGCCATCTGGTCCGACAATGCCGGCTTCCGCCAGGCCCAGGCCAATGCGGTGACGCAATTGCAGGCGCTGCGCGCCGCGGCGGCGAGCGGCGATCCCGCGACCTTTGCCGCGGCCTATCAGCAGACCGGCAGCACCTGCGGCAATTGCCACCGCCCCTTCCGGGCACGCTGATCGGCCTTCTCCCTCCCCCGCTGCCGCGGAGAGGGTCAGGCGGCACCGCCGCGCGGAGGCCGCCTTCGGCGCGAGAGGCCAACGCCTCCGCGCAGTTCGCCCCATCCTGGCCGATGGGCAACGGTCATGCGGCCGCGTTGATGCCTGGCTTTGGCGCGCAGGCGCCGGTCCCGGCCCCATCGCCGCAAGGCGAGGATGGGAACACGGCAACCCTGCACGCCGCGCGTCAACCCAGTGCGGTGATCCGCCAGACCAGCAGCGCCGCGCCCAGCAGCAGGGTCAGCGCCAGCATCGGGTGGCCGAGGCGCGGTGCCCGCACCGAAGCCGGCAGGCGCTTCCAACCGGTGATCATCGGCCGCACGAGGTCCTGCCGCTTCAGCACCGCATAGGCCAGCACCGCCAGCACATGCAGCGCGACCACGGCCAGGATCAGGTTGAAGTTGAGATTGTGCAGCCAGGTCAGCCTGTCGCTGGTGCGGTCGCTGACCAGCAGCGCCAGCGGGCCGTGCGCGCCGTAGTCGAACCCCGGCTCCTCATTGGCGAAGAGCCCGCTCAGCGCCTGCACCAGCAACAGGCCCAGCAGCACCACCCCCATCCAGCCGCCGGCGGCATTGTGGCCGATCTCGGCATCCAGCTCACGCCGGCGCAGCGCCTTCAGATGGGCCAGCGCCGCCCCCGGCGAGCGGAGGAAGCGGCTGAAGCGGGCGGTGTCGGACCCGACGAAACCCCAGGCGATGCGGAACAGAAGCAGGGTCAGCACGGCGTAGCCGGAAAGCGCATGCCAGCGATCCAGCCCGTTTTCCGCGGTGATCCAGGAAACTGCCAGCAACGCCACGATGCCCCAATGGAACAGCCGGACCCAGCCATCCCACACCTTCACCCGCTGCATCCCCTGTCCGCTCATCGTCATCCCCAATATCCCGCCGCAGGATAGCGCGGAGCCGATGCGGCGGCGAACGGGCTGAGGCAAAGTGCGCGGATGAGTTTCGATTCGCTCTGGCTGGGGCCCTGGCGCGGGGCCGCGGTGGCGCTGCTGGTGGCCCTTGCCTGGGCCGGCGGGCTGCGGTTCGCCGGGCGGGGCCAGGCTGCCGGGCTGGCCC
>JAEWCI010000399.1 GCA_023390705.1 Pseudomonadota bacterium | reverse complement strand
GCGGAGTGGGAAGGGGCGCCCGGCCGGGCGCGGCCTGTCGGGCGGCTCGCGCACGCCGAACAGGATCAGGGCGACGGCGGCCAGCGCCGGCACGGCGGCAATCCAGAACACCAGCCGCAGGTCGTCGCCGGTGGCCAGCATCAAAAGCATGGCCAGCAGCGGGCCGGCCACCGCCCCTGCCGTGTCCAGTGCCTGCCGCAGCCCGTAGGCGGCGCCTCGCTGATCCTCGGTGGCCAGGTCCGCGATGAGGGCATCGCGCGGGGCGCCGCGGATGCCCTTGCCGATCCGGTCAAGGAAGCGCGCCGCCAATACCGCATCGATGCCGGTTGCCAGCGGGAACAGGGGCTTGGTTGCCGCCGCCAGCCCGTAACCGAGCAGCACCAGCGGCTTGCGCCGCCCGATCCAGTCCGAGATGACGCCGGAGAACAGCCTGGTGACGGAGGCTGTCGCCTCGGCGATGCCCTCGATCAGTCCCACGGCCACCACCGAAGCACCCAGGGTGCCGACGAGGAACACCGGCAGCAGCGCATGGATCATCTCCGAGGAGATGTCCATGAACAGCGACACGAAACCGAGGGCCACGACGGTGCGCGGCAATGCCTTGCGGGCAGGAATGGCGGCGGCTGGATCGGGCATCAGTTCACCTCGGCGCGAATACCGGCGACCGAGGCCATGCTCGGCCCAGGGCGAGCGGAAAGGCAACAGAGGCAGGAAAGCACCACCGCACCGGCCGCAGGTGGCCGCTGGCTGCGGGCCATCCGTCCCGACGGCCGCAGCATGGCTGCACCGTCCCCGTGCTGCACATTCAGGTCACTGACCTGTCCTGCCGGGCAAGCATTCCGTAGAAGACCAGGGCAATGGCCGAGCCAAGGCGCGCTTCCGCTTCAGAACCAACTGGTGCAGCCGATGACCAGCAGCATGCCGACACCCGAAGAAGCCGTGGATCAGCTTGAAACGCTGCATGCCGCAGCGGTGACCGCCCTCCGGCTTGCGCTTGAGCGCTTCCTGTCCGGCGGACCGCCACCGAGCCACGAGGAAAGGACGCGCTTCCGCTACCCGCAGCTTCGGTTGAGCTATAACCCGAGCGGGCCAAATCCGCCCGCCACGCGCCGTGCCTGGGCCAAGTTCCAGGTGGCGGGAAGCTACGCCACCACGGTCACGCAGCCCGCCGTCTTCCGGTCCTATCTGCTCGAACAGCTTCGTCCGCTGATCCAGGATTTCGGCGCGCATGTCGAGGTTGGCGAGAGCGACCAGGAAATCCCCTACCCCTATGTCCTGGAACGTGGCGACGAGTTCGACCGCGAAGGCGTTTCCGCCGCGGTGCTTGCCCGCCATTTTCCCGCACCCTCCCTCACCGCCGTGGGTGACGAGGTGGCGGACAGCCTGTGGCGCTTCGAACCAGGGCAGCCGCGGCCGCTTGCCTTGTTCGATGCGGTCCGGGTGGATTATTCGCTGCGCCGCCTGGTCCACTACACCGGCACGAACTGGCGGGACATCCAGCCCTGGATTCTGCTGACCAACTATCATCGCTATGTTGACCAGTTCATCCATTGGGCGCTCGCGGAGCTCAGGGCCCCGGGAAGCCCCTACCGGAAGCTGGTGCTGCCGGGTGGCGTGGAGATCGGGCGGCAGGACTGCGCGAATGGCGAGGCCCTGGCCGCCACCTCACCCTGGCACCGCTACCAGATGCCCGCCTACCACCTTCTGCGCGACGATGGAGAAGGCGGCGTCACCCTGGTCAACATCGGCGTCGGCCCATCGAATGCGAAGAACATCACGGACCACCTGGCCGTCCTGCGCCCGCATTGCTGGCTGATGGTCGGCCATTGCGCGGGCCTGCGGCAATCCCAGTTGATCGGCGACTATGTCCTTGCGCATGGCTATCTGCGCCGCGACCGCATCCTGGACGATCTGGTGCCGCCCGAGGTGCCGGTCCCGGCCCTCGCCGAGGTGCAACTCGCCCTTCAGGAAGCCGCGGCGCTGGTAACCGGCGAGCGTGGGGATGGGCTGAAGCGGCGGCTGCGCACCGGCACGGTGGTGACCTACGACGACCGCAATTGGGAACTCCGCTGGTCGCGCGAGCGCCGCCGGATCAACCTTTCGCGCGCCATCGCCGTGGATATGGAAAGCGGCACCCTGGCCGCCCAGGGCTACCGGTTCCGCGTGCCCTATGGGACGCTGCTGTGCGTCTCGGACCGGCCGCTGCATGGCGAGATCAAGCTGCCCGGCACGGCCAGCGCCTTCTACGAACGCGCTGTCGGGCAGCACCTGATGATCGGGCTCGCCGCGCTCGATGTGCTGCGCGGTCAGTTACCATCCCTGCACTCCCGCAAGTTGCGCAGCTTCGACGAGCCGCCTTTCCGGTAGGGCGGCTGCCCCCGGCTGTGCGGCAGGCGGTGTGCCACCGGCATGGGCACCGCCTTTCCGGCCGCACGGCCGGTGCCGACGAAGCATGGGCCGGATATCGGCCCGGCCCATGCGAAGCTGACGTTCAGCCCGGTGTGGGTCATTGTCCAGAGAGCAGATTCAGCTTCCCGGGCATTCACACCCGTCCGCTATCTGCTCTACAGCGGATTGCGTTCAGTTCTGAACGCAATCCGCTGCAGGCTATTGTGCCAAGAGCAGTTCACGCTCCTGGGCGTTCACGCCCATCCGCTATCTGCTCTAGCGCCACCCATACTGGTAATGCCGGTGGTGGTGCCAGGAGTGGCGCGGCGGCGGGGGCGGCGCATACCGGTGCCAGTGATGGCGCGGCGGCGGCACATAATGCGGCCGGTGATAACCGTGGTATCCGTAGCCGCGCTGGTAATGCACGGGCGTGACTTCGGAGGCGACGCCGCCCGGTGCCCGGGCGCCGAAAGGCGCAGCGGCAGCGGTGCTGGTGGTCGCGCCGGCCGAGAGCAGCCCAAGGCCGAGAGCGGCTGCGACGAGAAGGCTACGCATCTTGTCCTCCTTTGGACCTCTGAGGAGCATGATGGGCCTCTCGTCAAGGCATGATCGTGGCAGGAATGCCACCCAACCGGGGCAACATGTAACGCCATGTGAGGAGATGCGGGCCAGGCGCGGGCGGTGGGGAAGGCTCCGCCACTGAGGATCGCCCGCCGATTCTCACATTTCGGCAGTTACTGCGGGTGGGAATTCCCTCCCTCCCCGACCAGCCCCGGCTCCTTCGCCGGCCTTGGCGGCGGGGAGGCGAGCTGGCGCAGCGCCGCCTCGTCGAGGGTCTCCTTCTCCAGAAGCTGGCGGACACCGCGGTCGAGGGCGTCGCGGCGTTCGCGCAGCAGGCTGAGGGTCCGGTCCAGTGCGCTGTCCACGATGCGCCGCACCTCTGCGTCTATGGCATCAGCCGTCGCCTCGCCGAATTCGCGCTCCCGCGGTCCCAGCGGCAGCGGATTCGGCCCGGCGAGGAGGCTTCGCGGGTCACGCTCATAGGCGACGCTGCCGAGCTTGTCCGACATGCCGTAGCGCGTGACCATGCTGCGGGCGATATCGGTGACACGCTGGAGATCGTCCGCGGCGCCGGTGGAGAGATGGTCATAGACGACCAGCTCGGCGGCGCGCCCGCCCAGCATCACCATCATCTTCCGCTCCAGCTCCTCGCGTGTCATCAGGAAGCGGTCCTCGGTCGGCAGTTGGATGGTGTAGCCGAGTGCGCCGATGCCGCGCGGGATGATAGAAACCTTGTGGACCGCGTCCACGCCCGGCAGGGCAAGCGCCACCAGCGCATGACCCATTTCGTGGTAGGCGACGACCTCGCGTTCCTTCGGGTTGAGCAGACGGTTGCGCTTTTCGAGGCCGGCGACGATGCGTTCGACCGCGTTGCCGAAATCGGCCATCGATACCGCCTCCGCGCCGCGACGGGTGGCCAGCAGCGTCGCCTCGTTCACCAGATTGGCGAGGTCGGCCCCGGTGAAGCCCGGCGTGAGCGCCGCCACCTTCTCCGCATCCACTTCCGGGGCGAGCTTCACCTTGCGCATATGGACATGCAGGATGTCGATGCGCCCCTTGCGGTCCGGCCGGTCCACCAGCACCTGGCGGTCGAAGCGCCCGGCGCGGAGCAGCGCGGGATCGAGGATTTCCGGCCGGTTGGTCGCGGAGAGGATCACCAGGCCGGAGCGGCTGTCAAAGCCATCCATCTCGACCAGCAACTGGTTCAGCGTCTGCTCCGCCTCACTGTGGCCGCTGCCATAGACGCCCGCGACGCCCCGGGCGCGCCCCAGCGCGTCCAGCTCGTCGATGAAGATGATGGCGGGTGCCTTCGCCTGCGCCTGTTCGAACAGGTCGCGCACCCGCGCCGCGCCGACGCCTACGAACATCTCCACGAACTCGGCGCCGGAGATCGAGAAGAAGGGCACCTTGGCCTCGCCCGCCACCGCCTTGGCAAGCAGCGTCTTGCCGGTGCCCGGCGGGCCAACGAGCAGCACGCCCTTCGGCATCCGCCCGCCGAGGCGGCCGTATCGCTGCGGTTCCCGCAGGAAGTCCACCACCTCGCGCAGTTCGTCCTTGGCCTCGTCCACCCCGGCGACATCGGCGAAGGTCACGCCGGTATCGGCCTCGACATAGACCTTGGCCTTGCTCTTGCCGATCTGCATCAGGCCGCCCTGCCCCGCCCCGAGGCGCCGGCCGATCCAGAGCCAGGCGCCGACGAAGAGCAGCACCGGCACCACCCAGGAGAGCAGCATGGGCAGGAAGTTGCTCTCGACCTGGCCCGTGTAGCGCACGCCGTGGCGGCTCAGCTCCTCGGCGAATTCGGGCGGCTCGACCCGGGTCGTGGCGAAGCGGGTCTGGCCGCCGGGCAGAGGCTCCTTGAGCGTGCCCTGGAGGAAGCGGTCCGAAACCCCGACCTCGGCGATCTTGCCTTCGTTCAGGAGTTGCTGGAACTGGCTGTAGGGGATCGTCGCCACCGGCTGGGCGATTTGCGTCGCGACATACTGCACGACAAAGAGGCCAAGCAGCGCCGCGACCCAGTACCAGGCATTGAATTTCTGCTTCGTCACCGCTGCACTCCCCTCCGGTTGGCTTCGCCCCGTCCGACGCCGTGGTCGCTTCCGCCTGCCGCCGGCACCAATATGGGCGGAGGGAAGAGGCCGGGGTCCTTGCCTGCCTGGTTTACGCGGCCGCACCTCGGGGCCCGCCGCCTCCGCTCAGGCCAGGCGGTTTCTAAAGCTGAGGCGATGAGCAAGGATGCCCGCCATCGGGAGGCAGGTGGTTCACAGCGGCGTGCGACGGTAGCGAGCCTGATCGCAGGCCGTCTCCGGCAAGCGGGACCGCGACCGAGGTTCTGCGCCCCTTGCGCCCAATCGCGCCCTGACCGCGTTTCCATCACGGGTGCGGCCATGCAGGAGCCCATGGCACCCCCGCTCCTTCTCCTCCGCTTCCGCCAGGCAGGCGTGCAGGAGGACAGGAGCATCAGTCACAGCAAGCTCATCGGTCCCGGCTCATACCGGCCAGCATGAATGCTGACCGGCAAGCTTGTCGTGCGGCGCACGGCCTCCACACCAACCCTGCGCGCATGATGCCGGGGCGCGCAGGACTTACGCGGCTCGGGATCAGTTGCCAGCCCGCCCCCAGGCCCTCCCTCTGGAGGTCGGGCAGGAACAGGCATCACCTGGTTGCTCGCCTCTCTCCAGCGGGCAGGTATAGGCCCCGGCGTGACACTGCAACGCAGGTGCCGGGGCATAGCTGTAGGGCGGATAATAGGGCGGAGGTGCCGGTGGGTAATAATAGGCCGGCGGCGGATAGTAGGCGGGGGGCGGATAATAATAGGGGTAAGCGGGATAGGGCGCGACCAGCGGAAATCCGAACCCGAACCCGAAGAA
>JAEWCI010000330.1 GCA_023390705.1 Pseudomonadota bacterium | reverse complement strand
CGGCTGCGCTGCACCACATGGTCCACCGCCACGCTCCGCCTGCCGCAGCCTGGCGTGGCACACACCGGCTGCCGGCGCAGCACCTCGGCCCGCAGCCGACGCCACTCCACCGACCGATAGAACGGGTCGCTCACCGGAAGGCCCCCAGCACCTCGGCCGCGATCGCCTTGCCCAGCTCCGGCGGCAGCACCACCGCAGGCAGCCATGTGCCGTCCGTGTAGCGGAAGACCGGCGCCTTGCAGGTCAGGTTCCCATCGCGTTCCCGCATGATGCCGATGCCCTGCAGGGTGATGGCCACTCCATCCAGCACCACCTCCACATTCGCCAGCCCCACCAGCCGCCCTGCCCCTCGCACTGGCTGCGTGCCCAGGACAGTGAAGGTGACAGTCGTGGTCTCGCTCATGCCGCCCTCCAGTGGCGGGCCAGCTCCCGCAGCTCGGCGGCTATCTCGCTCCTCTCCTCATAGAACCGCATCTGATCCCGCCAGTCCGGCCGCAGCCGGGCCAAGCGATCGGCCAGGGCATCGAGGGCGTGATGCGGCGTCTGACGCACTGACGCACCTGACGCACCCTGACGCATGTTCCTATACGCACGCTCAGGGGCGTGCGCCTGCCCCCTCCCCCTTTGTCCTATACCCTGACCTCCACATAGAAAAAGTGCGTCAGATGCGTCAGGTGCGTCAGAAATGGCGGATTTCTGCGGCTTTCCCGTCTGACGCACCTGCGTCAGTGCGTCAGAGTGCGTCAGACGGTCAGCCATTGCCCCGGCGCTCCACCCAATAGCGTTCGCCGTTTGGCCCTCGCGCGCCGATCTGCGGCTTCCCGTCCTTGTCTAGGGTGCCTCTCACCCACCCCAGCCGCTCCAGGATGGCGCCGATGCGCCGCTGCTCGGCCGTCCCCAGCTTCGGCATCTCGATGAACAGCGCGAGGCGGGCCACCTCCAGGACCGTGACTTGGCGCTGATTGGCAAGCCAGCCGGCAACAGCCTCTTCCCAGGCGTCCGCCTCAAAGCGGGCTTCCTGCTGCGGCCGAATGTGGGCAGTCTCGAAATTACTGTCGGGCCACCACCTGGTGCCCTGCCGGTAGAGATGCACCGCCTCGGCAAAGACCTGGTCCCGGTCGCGGGCCAGCGCGTCGGTGTCGATCGATCCCACCTTCACGGGCCAGAATCGGCGCCCGCCCGTTTCATCCCGAAGATAGGCGCCCTGGTTGGTGGTGCCGATGAAGACGCACTGCCGCGGCTCGATCACTTCCTTGCGCCCGTAGCTCGGCCGGTAGCGTTCCACGGGCCGGGTGATGAAGGACTTCAGCCGGGTGTTCTCGGCCTTGCCCAGCGCGGCCAGCTCGGCAATCTCGATCAGCCATTTGCCGTTGAGGTGCTGCGCGGCATCCTTGCCGCCATTGATGTCCGGCATAGCATCGCTGAACCACTCGCCACCGAGGATGGCGCAGGCGGTCGATTTCCGCGCGCCCTGCGGCCCTTCCAGCACCATCATGTAGTCTGCCTTGCAGCCGGGGTCGAAGACCCGTGCCACCATGGCGACCAGGAACATGGCGCCGATATGCTCGGTGTACGGCCCGTGCTCGGCGCCAAGATAGGTGTGCAGCCAGCCCAGCACCCGGCGCTCCCCGTCCCAGCGCAGCCCGGCCAGGTAGTCACGCACCGGATGGAACGCGCATTCAGCCGCCCGCAGGTCCACTGCCTGATGGGCAACGTCCTTGCTCAGCGTCTCCAGCCCGGCCCGCTGCAACCACTCTTGCAGCTTGGACACGTCGGCATCCGTGACCGGCCGCACTCGGCCCGGCGCCTCGGGGTCCGCAATCACCGGCGCCCGGAGCATCTCGTCCAGGCGAAACACGTTGGCGAGCTGCTGGTCCTCCCGCAGCGCCAACATGGCGTTGAACAGATTGCCCCGTGGATCGCCCTCGCGGGTCGTCTGGCACTTGTCCAGCCAAGCAGGCGGCAGATTCTTGCCTGCGTTCTTCCAGGTGCGGGCCAACTCGCGCCCGCCATTGGCTCGGCCCTTCTGGTTCAGCCAATCGGCCGCGCGCGGGTCCGCCTCCAGCGCGGCAACGAAGTCCTGGAGCGTGCCGGCGCGGCGCCGCACCTGCCGGGCGATGTTGAAGGCCAGGGCGCTGCGGCTGCCGTCGCCGGACTGGCGCCGCGCCCCCTTGGCCTCACGTCCATTTCCGGCGAGGGCAGGGCCGGCTTCGCGGAGAATCCACCGCAGCGTGTCGGCGCTGACACGCCGCAGCTCGGCGGGGGTGTTCTCCAGCCGATCCTCAGTGACGGTGAAGTACCGCCCGGTCAGGTATAGCTCAATGGCCGGCGGATGATCGCCCTGCCCCTTGGCCGCGAACTTCTTGCCGCCCTCCGTCTTCATCTCGGCCAGCAGCGCCGGAAGGTCCGCGGCATCGAAGGTGAAGAACACCTTTGCGCCGGTCCCGGAGGGCGACACCTCGGCATAGGAACCCAACCGCTCCACCACCTCGGCCGCCCATGGCGCCAGGTTCCCGGCCGCCCTGTCGCGGCAGGTGTCCAGGTCGATTCCCCCGATGGCGAGCCCAGCATAGTCGCCAAGGATGATGCCAATGCCGCCCTCGCCCATCGGCTTGGGCAGCCTGTCCGCCCGCGCCTCAGCCTCAGCGCGGGCGCCCCATGTCGCTGGGTTTGTGGACATCGCATTGCCGCCGGTGCGGGGGTTCTTCAGCGCCTTGTTCGGCTTCCCACCGCGATCCTCAGTCTGCCAAGCAACCCACCGCGGCACCGCCGCCAGCGCGGCCAAGGTAGGCATGGTGAACCCGCCATCAGGCATGGTGACCACCCCACTGCACGGTGTTCACCATCTGCGACAGCTTCGTGGCACCCGGCGCCTGGAAGTCGCCGCGCCCTACCAGCACCTCCACCAGGAACCGGCGCTGCGCCGGCGTGAAAGCCTCGGCGTGCCAGGTCAGCAGCCAGCGCGCCCAATAGCGGGCACGGCTGCGCTTGATCGGCAGGTCCATGCCGAAGGACTGGCCCGGGCCATTCCCATCGGATACAACGCAACTAGCACGCACTTCCTGCGAACTCCTTAAGTGCGCGTGCCTAGTTTTGCGATGCGGTGCCTATTTAAGCCGCTGAAAACGTTGGAGTCGGGCAACCTTGCCAAGGTTGGGGTCGAGGGTTCGAATCCCTTCGCCCGCTCCCTCGAAAGCTTCAAAAATCAGGCATTTACAGCAAGGCTCGCTGCGGCGGGCCTTTCGCGTTTCAGGACCCCGGTCTCCAATTGAGTTGCAGGGCCTCCTGGGTCCGTACTCCCGTCTCGCACAGCAGGATCATGACGGGGGATGAACCGCCCCGGGTTTGCCGGAGGCTGGGGAGTTTGAGTCAGGCTGCCAGCGCAACCTCCTGCTGGCAGGCATAGTAGCGCGCCTCGGCTTCGGCGGGTGGGATGTTGCCGATCGGCTCGAGGAGACGGCGGTTGTTGAACCAGTCCACCCAGTCGAGGGTGGCAAACTCGACGGCTTCGAGCGACTTCCAGGG
>JAEWCI010000292.1 GCA_023390705.1 Pseudomonadota bacterium | reverse complement strand
CGTTTGCATCATGGTGGCGCGCGGCGATCTCGGCGTGGATTGCCCGCCCGAGGAAGTGCGGCTGGTGCAGAAGCGGATCGTCCGTGCCGCGGGCGCCGCCGGCAAGCCGGTGGTGGTGGCGACGCAGATGCTGGAGAGCATGATCTCCGCCCCCTCCCCCACCCGCGCCGAGGCTTCCGACGTGGCGACCGCGGTGTTCGACGGCGCCGACGCGGTGATGCTCTCGGCCGAGACGGCCGCCGGGCAGTATCCCTATGAAGCCGTGAACATGATGGACCGCATCCTGGCGCGGGTCGAGCAGGACACCGGCTGGCGCGCCCTGACCGACGCGGCCCGGCCGGCGCCGCAGCCGACCAGCGCCGGCGCCATTTCCGCCGCGGCGCGGCAGGTGGCGCACACCATCAACGCCTCGGTGATCGCCACCTTCACCAGCACCGGCTCCACCACGCTGCGCGTGGCGCGGGAAAGGCCGGAATGCCCCATCCTCTGCCTGACCTCAAGCCAGGAAACGGCGCGCCGCATGGCGGTGGTGTGGGGCGCGCATCCGCTGATGGTACCCGAGATCCACTCCATGACGGAGATGGTCGCCCGTGCCCTGCGTGCCGCTCAGGCCGAGGGCTTCGCCGGCGCGGGCGAGGAGGTGGTGGTGACCGCCGGGGTCCCATTCGGTACCCCCGGCACCACCAATGCGTTGCGGGTCGCAACCGTGCGGTAAGGCCCTCTCCTACTCCCTGGTATCCGCGCGATACACCTTGCTGACGATCCGCCAGCCCTCGGCCGTGCGGTTCAGCACCAGGTAGTCCGTGAAGTAGCGCGGCGGCAATTGGCAGGCGACCTTCACCAGCGCGGTTTCCGGCCCGCTGATGTCGATCAGCAGGATCCGGTCGTCGCGCGCCAGGCCGCGCGCCTTGCCGCTCGGCCGGTTGCGCACCGCCTCGAACCACTGCTCGCGCGGCAGGTCGCCCACGCCGCCCTTGTCGGCCCAGTAGAGATGGCTGCACGGGTGGAAGGCACGGGCGAGCTTCTCCACATCGCCTTCGTACAGCCCGTCGAAATAGGTCTGGATGACGGCTTCGATTTCGGCAACGGCGCTGGCGCCGGCCGGGCGGCCACTGGCATCGGGCATCGGGTTTCCTCCCTGGCTTCAACCCGCCCCATCCTGCCACGGATTGCCCGGCGGGTGCAGCCGCCCGATAGTCCACCGTCCGGAGGACACCCAATGACCCGCTTTGCCCGCCGCTACCTGCTGGCCCTGCCTGCCCTGGCACTGCCCTCCCTGTTGCCCGCGGCAGCCGCCCGCGCCCAGGCCTGGCCCAGCCGGCCGGTGCGGCTCATCGTCCCCTATGCCGCCAGCGGCGGCACCGACATCCTGGCCCGCGCCATCGCCGAGGCGCTGCGGCCGCACCTGGCCTTCCCCATCGTGGTGGAGAACCGCGCCGGTGCCGCCGGGGCGATCGGCACCGAGGCGGTGGCGCGTGCCGAGCCGGACGGCCACACCCTGCTGGCGGTCGTCTCGACGCACATCATGAACCGCTACCACATGGCGTCGCTGCCCTATGACCCGGTGGCGGACTTCACGCCGGTGGCCATGCTGACGCGCAACACCATGGTGCTGGCCGCCGCCGCCAACCAGCCCTTCGGCACCTTGCGCGCCATGCTGGACTACGCAAGGGCCAACCCCGGCAAGGTCGGCACCGGCAGCACGGAGGCGCTTTCCTCCTTCATCGGGCAGGAGCTGGCGCGGCGCACCGGGGTGGAGATGCCGGATGTCGCCTATCGCAGCGGCGGACAGTTGATGAACGACATCGTCGCCGGCCACCTGCCGGTGGGCTGGACCAGCACCGCCAGCGCCACGCCCCACATGCAGACCGGCCGCGTCCGCGTGCTGGCGGTTTCCACCGCCACCCGCACGCCCTTCTTCCCCGATGTGCCGACCGCAGCCGAGCAGGGCGTGGCGGAATTCGACCTTGCGGGCTGGGTGGCGCTGCTCGGGCCCAAGGGCATGCCGGCAGCGGTGACCGAACGCGTCTTCGGCCTGCTCCGCCAGGCCTTCGACGATGCCGCGCTCAAGGCCCGCTTCACCGCGCTCGGCATCGAGCCCGACCTGCGGCCCTCCGCCGCGCTGGCCGAGGCGATGCGGCGCGAGGACCGGATCTGGGCCGCCGCCGCCGCGGCCGGCCACATCAAGGCACAGTAAGGAAGATTCCCCATGGCCAACCCCGCCCTCCGGCGTGCCTTCGAGGCAAAGCAGTTCATCGTCGCGCCCGGCATCTTCGACATGATTTCCGCCCGGGTGGCGGACGGCATGGATTTCCCCTGCCTGTACGTGACAGGGTTCGGCACGGTTGCCAGCCATCTGGGCGTGCCGGATGCCGGCATCGCCACCTACACCGACATGGTCCAGCGCGTCGGCACCTTCGCGCGCGGCTGCCGCACGCCGGTCATCGCCGATGCCGATACCGGCTATGGCGGGCTGCTGAACGTCCGCCACACGGTGATGGGCTACGAAGCGGCGGGCGTCTCCGGCATCCAGCTGGAAGACCAGGAGATGCCGAAGAAATGCGGCCATACCCCCGGCCGCCGCGTCATCCCGGCCGAGGAGATGGTGCTGAAGATCCGCGTCGCCGTGGAGGCGCGCCAGAGCCCGGATTTCCTCATCGTCGCCCGCACCGATGCCCGCACCACGCTGGGGCTGGAGGAGGCGATCCGCCGCGGCCGGATGTATGGCGATGCGGGGGCCGACATCGTCTTCATCGAAAGCCCGGAAAGCGAGGCCGAGATGGCCGAGGTCGGCCGCAGCATCCAGAAGCCGCTGCTGGCCAACATGGTGGAGGGCGGCCGCACGCCCATCCTGCCTGCCGCAAGGCTTCAGGCGCTCGGCTTCGCCATCGCGATCTACCCGGGCACCGGCTTCCTGGCGGTGGCGGAAACCCTGGACCGCGTCTATGGCCACCTCAAGCGCCAGGGCGACAGCCTGGCGCTGGGCGAAGGCTACGGCTTCAAGCGCATGACCGAGCTGATGGGCTTTCCCGAGGTATGGGAATTCGAGAAGCGCTGGGCGCAAGGGGAGGAGAAGTGATGGCCCGATTCGACGAGGTGAAGGCGCTGGTCTTCGACGTCTTCGGCACGGTGGTGGACTGGCGCAACAGCATCGCCCGTGAATCCGCGCCCTTCCTGGCGCGGCACGGGCTGCGCACGGACCCACACGAATTCGCCGCCGCCTGGCGCAAGCGCTACCAGCCGGCGATGGAGGAATGCCGCACCGGCCGCCGCCCCTTCACCCGGCTGGACGTGCTGCATCGGGAAAACCTGGAAGCCCTGCTGCGCGAATTGGGCGCCGAGCCCGAGAGGATCGGGGAGAGCGAGCTGGCCGAGTGGAACCGCGCCTGGCACCGGCTGGACCCCTGGCCGGAAGCGGTGGCGGGGCTGACCCGGCTGAAGCGCAAATTCATCATCGCACCGCTGTCCAACGGCAATATCGCGCTGATGACCAACATGGCGAAGCGCGCCGGCATCCCCTGGGACGCCATCCTCGGCTCCGAAGTGGCGCAGGCCTTCAAGCCGCAGCCTGAAGCCTATCTGCGCACCGCCGAGGTGCTGATGATCCGCCCGGACGAGCTCTGCCTGGTAGCGGCGCACAACAACGATCTGGCGGCAGCGCGGAAGTGCGGCCTGGCCACCGCCTTCGTTACCCGCCCGGCCGAGCACGGGCCGGGCCAGACCAGCGATCTCGCCCCCGCCCAGGCCTGGGATGCGGTGGCGAGCGATTTCCAGGATCTGGCAGGGAAGCTGGGCTGCTGACCGCAGGGGTTGCGAGAGGGCGCTGCCCTCTCGCGCTCACCCGCCAGAGGCTGAAGGGCCTCTGGACACCATGAGTTTCAGCCGCGGTAGTCGGCGAAGAGATCGGTGCTGAGGTAACGCTCGCCGGTGCTGGGCACGATCACCACGATCAGCTTGCCGGCATTCTCCGGCCGCGCCGCCACCTTCAGCGCCGCCGCGATATTGGCGCCGGA
>JAEWCI010000269.1 GCA_023390705.1 Pseudomonadota bacterium | reverse complement strand
GGTGGAGACACGGTCGTTGATCTGCTCCACCATCGCCTGCTGCTCCTCCATCGAAACCGCGATGGCGCCGGCCAGGCGGGCGCTTTCGCTGACCAGCCGCTCCAGCCCGTCCATCGCCTCGCCCACCGCGGCGGCGGTGCCGCTGCCCTCCCGCGTGCGGCGCCCGGCCAGCACGACGACATCGGCGATCTCCTGGGCCAGCGCCTCGGTATTGGCGGCGAGGCCGCGCACCTCCTCGGCCACCACCGCCAGGCCGCGGCCGTGCTCGCCGGCGCGGGCGGCCTCGATGGCGGCATTGATCGCCAGGATGTTCGTTTGCGTGGCGATCTTGGCGATGGTGCCGGCGATGCGCGTCACCCGTTCCGTATCCTCGCTCACCGCATCCACCGTCTCGATCAGCACGCGCACCCTGGCCAGGCTTTCCGCCAGCAGCGCCTTGGCTTCCTCGGCGCGGTCATGGGCGTCCTGGGTGGTGCGGCCGACGCCGCGGATGGCGTCGGTGCTCTGGGAGAGCGCCTCCGCCACCTGGCGCAGCTCGCCGAGCTGGGTCATGGCGCCGTCCGAAACCTGGCCGATCGCATGGCTGGCCTGGGTGGTGGCCACGGCGGTGCGGCGGGCGCCTTCCAGCGCCTGCTCCATCAGCCGCCGCGTGCCGCGCAGGTTCTCGCGGAACACCACCAGGGCGCGGGCCATCTCGCCCACCTGGTCGGCACGGGTGGTGGCCGGCACCGCGGTTTCCACCTCGCCGCGCGCCAGCCGCTCCATGGCACCGGCCACCCCGGCCAGCGGCCGCGCCGTCAACCGCACCAGCACCAGCCAGGTGAAGCCGACACCGAGCAGGCCGATGCCGGTGGCACCAAGGGTGATCAACTCGCCCTGCCTGGCCAGGCGCTGCGCTTCCGCCAGGTTGCTGTCGGCATCCGCCTTGACGATGTTGCGCGCCGCGGCGGTGAGGTTGTTGAAGGCCACCACCTGGTCCAGCCACTGTTCGTGCAGCGGGCCGAATTCCGCCCGCGCCCGGGCGCGGAAGGCGGTGCCTACCTGGGCGCTGAAGGCGCCGAGGCGTTCCGCCATGTCCTGCGCGCCGCCGAGCACGACGGCTTCCACCCGGTCGCCCACCATCTCCCGCAGGCGATGGAAGGAGGAGACGATCAGCTCGGCATTGCGCTCCATGCGCGTGGCGGTGGTCTGCGGCGGCACCATGCCGGCGAGCACCGCGGCGAAGCCGGCGGAGAATTCGGCGATATGGGTGGCGAAATTGTCCACCGCCTCGGTCGCGGCGCGGTCGCGGACGCCCAGCACCTCGATGATGTTGCCCTGCCGCCTGTCGATCACCAGGCCGGTGCCGGCGAGCAGCCCCAACACCGAGAGCATCACCACGGTGATGACGGCGGCACGGGTGGCGATCCGCCCGGTCCAGGGAATGCTCCGGTCGTGGCGCGGGGCGGCGGCGGGCCGGGCGGGCGCCGGCGGCAGGCTGGTATCGGGCGGCACCGCTTCAGCGGCCTTCGGCCGGGGCGGCGATCGTGCCTGGAGAGGCTTCGGGCATGCGGTGGACCGGGCTGGTTTGGTTGAACAGTCTAGCCCGGTTTTCGCCCGATGTCCTGTGCCCGGAGTCGCTACGCGCGCCGGGACGCAGGGTCTCCAGTGGCCTGGGCGGCCCCGATGGCCGGAGAGCGCCGCAGGCCCGGCGGTTTGAATCTGTGCCAGTCGGGAGACTGGCGGCCTTCAGCCCGGCGAGCGGCCCGGCAGCGAGGCCCTGCTTCCAGCATGGCGCCGCGGCGCCAGGGAGACCTGGCCGGCATCGCCCCTGGCCCGGCGCAGGCCCGCCCCGGCGGCCGCTTGCCGGATGCCGCCGGAGGGCAGCACGACATTGGTGTTGCCACCGCCGCTGGTGACGCCGTTGCCGCCGATGGTCACCACCTGCTGCTGCGCGACCGCGCCGCCGCCATTGCGACCACCATTGCCGCCATTGCCGCCATTGCCGCCCCCGCCGCCATTGCCGCCGGCGCCCTGCTGCAGCACGACATTGCCGTCGCCCACCGTCACCGCTACCGGCGCCTCGAAGGTGTTGTTGTTCACCACCCGGACCCTGGTGCTGCGCCGGCGGATGAAGGTGGGGGCGAAGATCACCGGCTCCGGCAGCGGCGCCACCTCCTCCAGCGGCGGCAGGCGCTGGCGGCTGGGCGCCAGGGGCTGGCCGAAGGCGAAGCCGCCGAGGAAGCCGGCATCGCCGCGGACGCGGGCGATCATCTCCTGGTGGCGCTGCCGGCGCTGCTGCGCATCGGGCATCACCGAAGCCTGCACGTCCCCGGCGGTGATGCTGGCGAAGGTCATCGGCAGCGGGCGGGCCAGCCCGACCGGGCCGCCGATGGCGGAAGGCAGCAGGGCGACCCCGCCGCTTTCCTGCGCCGCCGCCGGCAGCGCACCGAGAGCCAGCAGGGCCAGGCCGGGGATCAGCAGGTGGCGCATCGGGAACTCCTTTCGTCGCATCGCGTGGCGCCATGGTGGGGGCCGGCCCGGGGCGGCGCTGTGAACCGGGCCACAGCCTTCGTCATTCCCGCCCTTGCCGATGAGGCGGCTCCTGTCCGGCCGGCCGGTTTAGGGCAGCGGGCGCCGCCGCCCTTCACCGGCTGGGCGGCCTGCGCCATGCCGGCTGTTTCACGGCTCCGGGCCGTCCTCGCCGGCCGGGCGGCCCATGCCATCGGCATGAAAGTGCCGTTCATACCGGGGCGCCGGACGGTGCCCGCCGGTCGCGCCGTCAGGCGCGCGGAACCGCTCGCGCCGTCAGGCGCGCGGCACCGCATGATGCCGTCAGGCGCGCGGCACCGCGCGACGCGGCGAAGCCCGGCAAGACGGAGCTTTCCGCCCGGCGTCCGGGGGCGGTTGATCGGTCAGGATCAACC
>JAEWCI010000256.1 GCA_023390705.1 Pseudomonadota bacterium | reverse complement strand
GAGCGGCTCTGCGCGCCACGCGGCGACAGCCCGCCTGCGATGACGGTGCCGGCGCTGCCGCGCGATGAAGCGCGCGCCGCCATCGCCGAATTGCGCGGAAAGGGCTTCTCCTTGCCGGCGCTGGAGGTGGCGGATGCCATCGGGCTGCTGCCGCGCCTGCGCCGGCTGCCGGTGCTGGAAGCGGCGCTGCCGCGCGGCACGGCGGCCGAGTTGCGCCTGCTGCGGCTGCGGCAGGACATCACCCACCACATCCTGCTGGCCATGCTGGATGTTTCCGGCACCCTGGCGGCGATAGACTGCGAGGGCGAACGCGGCGACCAGCTTCGGGCGCGGCTGCAGGCCATCGAGGATCGGCGCGCGCGGCGGCTCGGCATTGCCAGCGTGATGACCGGTGCCGCCACGGCCGCGCTGACGGGTGGGCTTTCCTATGCCGGCAGCAGCGCCGCCCACCTCGCGGGCATCCTCGGCGGCACCGGGGAGGCCGGACTGGCCGGCGCCCTGCTGTTCAACGAGGCCAGCGGCGAGTTGCGCACCGAGCGCAACCTGCTGCGCGAGGTCTGGGAAAGGCCGGCGCGGTCCAGCCTGTTTCCTGAACCTGTCTGGCGCTACCTGACGCGCGAATCGGCCGACCATCCGGGCAGCAGCATCGCCGATTTGGTCGTGGCGGAATGGCGCGCAGGCAGCAGGCTGAATCCGGAAGGGACGGAAGAGGAGAAGGCGCGCGTCCGCCTGCTGTTCGGCGCCGGCGGCCGCTATTCCGTGGCGGAATTGGAAATGCGCGACGCGATGCTGGACCTGCTGGAGGCCAGCATCGCACTGATGAGCCGCGACCTGCGGGTGCTGCTGAACGAGTTGATGGCGCGGCCGGGGACGCCATGAGCTTCAGACGTGGAAGCTCTCGCCGCAGCCGCAGCGCCCCTTCTCGTTCGGGTTGGTGAAGGTGAAGCCGGAAGAGAGGCCCTTCACCTCGTAGTCCATGATGCTGCCGATGAGGAACAGGCTGGCCTTGCGGTCCACCAGCACGGTCACGCCCTGGTCGGTCACGCGCTCATCGGTCGGCGCCGCATCGTCGGTCCAGGACAGGTCGTAGGACAGGCCGGAACAGCCCTTGGTCTTCACCCCGATGCGCAGCAGCCTGCCCTGCTCGCCCTTGGCATAGAGGGCGCGCAGCCGCTCCGCCGCTGCCTCGGTCAGGCGCATCAGCGGCGGCAATTCGCGCCTGCGGCGCGGGGTGGCCCCGGCGGGGGGTTCGGTCGTGGTGCTCATGCCCGGCCTCCGCTCAATACATGTTCAGGGCGAGGCGCGCATCCTCGCTCATCCGCTCGCGGTCCCATGGCGGGTCCCAGACGACCTCCACCGCGACATCGGTGACGCCGGGCACCATGCGGACCGCCTCCTCCACCTGGCCCGGCAATTCCTGGGCCGAGGGGCAGGACGGCGTGGTGAGGGTCATCTCCACCTTCACCTTGCCGTCGTCCGCGATCTCCACGGCGTAGATCAGCCCCAGCTCGTAGATGTCAACCGGGATCTCCGGGTCGTACACCGTCTTGAGCATGGTGATGATCGCGTCCTCATCCACCTTCGGGGTGGCGGGCAGGGTTTCACCTTCCGGTGTCCAGGCGCCATGGGCCGGCGCCTCCGGGGCCGCGATCGCGGCGCTGTCCTCACTCACTGCTGGCCTCCCCCGTTCCGTCCAGCGCTGCGTTCAGCGCGTGCCAGGCGAGTGTCGCGCACTTCACCCGGCTGGGAAATTCATGTACGCCGGAAAGCGGCTGCAGCCGCTCCATTTCCTCCTCCAGCGCGGCGCTGCATTCCGGGCAGGTGCCGGTCATCGCCAGGGTGCGGAACCGGTCGCCCAGTTCGCGCGCCTGCTCCTGGCTCTTGCCCTTCACCGTCTCCGTCATCAATGAGGCACTGGCAGTGGAAATGGCGCAGCCGCGGCCCTGGAAGGCGGCATCGGCAATCTCGCCCTGCGGGCCGAGTTTCAGGAACAGCTCGATGCGGTCGCCGCACATCGGGTTGTCGCCCCGCGCGGTCCGGTCCGGCTGCTCCAGCCGGCGGAAATTCCGCGGCTTGCGGCCGTGGTCGAGGATGACTTCCTGGTAGAGATCCCTGAGATCCTCAAACATCCTAAATCTCCGACGACCGATTCACGCTTCCGCGCCATTCGGCGCTCCAACGATCGGGCGTCATGCAAAGAACTCCCGCGCCTTGGTCAGGGCTTCCGCGAGGAAGTCCACTTCCTGTTCCGTGGTGTAGAGGCCGAAGCTCGCGCGGCAGGTGCCGGCCTCCACGCCGAAGCGGGCATGCAGCGGCTCCGCGCAGTGCCGGCCGCTGCGCACGGCGATGCCGACGCGGTCCAGCAACGTCGCCAGGTCATGCGAATGCGCCCGGTCCAGCGAGAAGGCGAAGACCCCGCCACGGTCCTGCGCCCGGCCGAGCAGGCTCAACCCCTCGATATCCGACAGCCGGCGCATGGCATGGTCCACCAGCCGGCGTTCATGCGCCTCCACCGCGTCCATGCCGATGGCGGTGACGTAGTCAATGGCGGCGTGCAGCCCCACCGCCTCGACGATCGCCGGCGTGCCGGCCTCGAATTTGGCGGGCGGCGGCGCCCATTCGCTGCGCTCCAGCGTGACCATGGAGATCATGTCGCCACCACCGAGGAAGGGCGGCATCCGCTCCAGATGCTCCAGCTTCGCCCACAGCACGCCGATGCCGGTGGGGCCATAGAGCTTGTGGCCGGTGAAGACATAGAAATCGGCATCCAGCGCCTGCATGTCCACCCGCCGGTGCACCGCCGCCTGGGATCCGTCGAACAGCACCTTCGCGCCCGCCTCATGCGCCATGCGGGCGATGCGGGCGGCCGGCGTCACGGTGCCCAGCACGTTGGACATATGGGTGACGGCGACCAGCCCCACCTTGCCGTCCGCCAGCTTCGCGGCGAGGTCGTCGAGGTCCAACTCCCCGGCATCGGTCACCCGGCAGATGCGCAACTCGATGCCATGAGCGTCGCGCAGCATCTGCCAGGGCACCAGGTTGGCATGGTGCTCCATCTCGCTGGTCAGCACCGCCTGGCCGGGCCTGAGGACACCGCGGCCAAAGCTGTGGGCGACGAGGTTGATCGCTTCCGTGCTGTTGCGGGTGAAGACCACCTCGCGCGCATCCGGCGCGTTGATGAAGCGGGCCACGGCGACGCGCGCAGCTTCGTAGGCATCGGTCGCCACCTCGCTCAGATGGTAGGCGCCGCGGTGCACATTGGCGTAGCCGGTTTCCATGCAGCGGACCATCGCCTGGATCACCTGGCGCGGCTTCTGCGCCGAGGCACCGCTGTCCAGGAACACCAGGGGCTTGCCCCGCACCTTCTGCGCCAGGATGGGGAAGTCCTGGCGGATACGGGCGAGGTTCAGGTCCTCAGTCATGGTCAGGCCGTCGGTCATACGGCGTGGCTCTCCCACCAGCCGGCGATGGCCGTTTCCAGCGCGTTGTGCACCATCGGCTCGGTAATGCCCTCGATCGCCTCGTGCAGGAAGGCGCGCACCAGCATGGAGCGGGCCTCGGCTTCCGGCACGCCGCGCGAGCGCAGGTAGAAGAGCTGGGCGGCATCCAGCTCGCCTACCGTCGCGCCATGGCTGCACTTCACATCGTCGGCGTAGATTTCCAACTGTGGCTTGCTGTTGATCTCGGCATCGGGCGAGAGCAGCAGGGCCTGGTTCATCTGGTAGCCATCGGTCCGCTGCGCCACTTGATGGACATGGATCTTGCCCTGGAAGACACCGCGCGAACGGCCGGTCAGCACCGTCTTGTAGGTCTGGCGGCTGGCACAGTCCGGCGCGGCGTGGTCCAGCACCGTCGTCGTGTCGGCGTGCTGGCCATCGCCCAGAAGCTGCGCGCCGTTCATGTGGCAGGTGGCCTTGGGGCCGTTCAGCCGGCTGTGGATCTCGTTGCGGACAAGCTTGCCGCCGGCATTCAGGGTGAAATTGTCGTAGGTGCCGCCTTCCGCCACGACGGCATAGATGGTGGAGAGCTGGAAGCCGCCCGGCGCTTCCCGCTGCAGCCGGGCATGGGTCAGCGTGCCGCCTTCCGCCACCGCGATCTCGAAGACCGGGTTGTGCAGGTAGCGCGCGCCGACCGGCGCGGTGGCGGTTTCCAGCAGGGTCAGGCTGGCGCCCGTTTCCAGCCGGATCAGGTGACGCGGATGGAAGGCAGCCGGGCGCTCGCTCTCGCTGGCAAGGGAGATGATCTCCAGCACCCCGCCGGCGACGCCAGCCGGCACGCTGACGACCATGCCGTCCTCGAACAGCATGGTATTCAGCGCCGCCATGGGCTGCGCTTCCGGCCGCGCCAGGGAGCCGATGCGGGCTTCCTGCGCCGGCAGCGTGGCGGCAAGCGATTCGATGGCGAAGCCGCAACCTTCCAGGGTGGAGAGGTCCGGGCGGAAACGGCCATCCACCAGCACGGCGCGCAGCGGGGCATGCGCCGACGGCAGTTCGATGTCGTCATCCAGCACGGTCAGCGCCTCGTCGAAGGCGGCCTGGGCGATGAGGCGCAGATCGGTGTAGTGCCAGGCCTCGTCGCGCCGGGTGGGGAAGCCCCGGTCGCGGAACTGCCCGGCCGCCTGCTCACGCAGCGCCGCCAGCCAGGGCAGGCGGGCACCGGGCAGCCTTTCGCGCAGCCCTTCGTAGCGGTGCAGGAAGCCTTCGGCCCCGGTGGCGTGGGTCACAGCCGTCATGCCGCCTGCACCGTGGTGTAGCCCCCGGCCTCCAGTTCCTCGGCGAGTTCCTTGCCGCCGCTGCGGACGATGCGGCCGCCCATCAGCACATGCACGCGGTCCGGTACGATGTAGTTCAGCAGCCGCTGGTAATGGGTGATGACCAGCGCCGAGAAAGCCGGCCCGCGCAGCGCATTCACGCCATCCGCTACGATCTTCAGCGCGTCGATGTCGAGCCCGCTGTCGGTTTCGTCCAGGATGGCGAGCTTCGGGCGCAGCAGGGCCATCTGCAGCACCTCGTTGCGCTTCTTCTCGCCACCGGAGAAGCCGACATTGACGCCGCGCTTCAGCATGTCCTCCGGCATGGAGAGTTCCTTCATCCGGGCGCGCGCCACCTTGAGGAACTGCATGGCATCGAGGTCCGGTTCGCCCTGCGCGCGGCGGATGGCGTTCAGCGCGGTGCGCAGGAAAAGCGCATTGCCCACGCCCGGCAGTTCCACCGGATACTGGAAGGCGAGGAACAGCCCGGAAGCGGCGCGCTCCTCCGGCTCCATCGCCAGCAGGTCATGGCCGTTGAAGCTGACCTTGCCGCCGGTCACTTCATAGCCCTCGCGCCCCGAAAGCACGTAGGAAAGCGTGGACTTGCCGGAGCCGTTCGGCCCCATGATGGCGTGCACCTCGCCATCCGGTATCTCCAGGTCGATCCCCTTGAGGATCGGCTTGCCCTCGACCTCGGCGGTCAGCCCTTCGATCTTCAGCATGGTCAGCCCACACTCCCTTCCAGGCTGATCTGCAGCAGCTTCTGCGCTTCCACCGCGAACTCCATGGGCAATTCCTTCAGCACTTCCCGGCAGAAGCCGTTGACGATGAGGCCAACCGCGTCTTCCTGGGAAAGCCCGCGTTGGCGGCAGTAGAACAACTGGTCCTCGGCGATGCGGCTGGTGGTCGCCTCATGCTCCACCTTCGCCGTCATGCAGCGGTTCTCGATATAGGGCACGGTATGCGCGCCGCACTGGTCGCCGATCAGCAGGCTGTCGCACTGGGTGTAGTTGCGCGCGCCCTTCGCAGTCGGCGCCACCCGCACCAGGCCGCGATAGGTGTTCTGCCCCTTCCCGGCCGAGATTCCCTTGGAGACGATGGTGGAACTGGTCCGTGCGCCCACATGGATCATCTTGGTGCCGGTATCGGCCTGCTGGTAGTTGTTGGTGTTGGCGACGCTGAAGATCTCGCCCACCGAATCCTCGCCCAGAAGCACGCAGCCAGGATATTTCCAGGTGATGGCGGAGCCGGTCTCCACG
>JAEWCI010000190.1 GCA_023390705.1 Pseudomonadota bacterium | reverse complement strand
CGATGACACGGACCGGCATAGACGTTTTCTGGGCGTCTCCGGCGGCCAGCCTGCCCCGTGTCGGCCTGGTGGAAATCCTGCCGGTCGCACTGCTGCTGGCGTTGTGCCTGGGGCTGACGGTGTGGGCGGGGCCGGTCATGCGCTACATGCAGAGTACCGCGCAGTCGCTGCACATGCCGCAGGATTACCTCCGGGGCGTCTTCCCGGAACCGCCGGCGCCTGGCTGGAGAGGGGAGGGGCGATGAGCAACTGGCTGCCTTTCCCGCTGCTCACGGCTTTCCTCCTGACCATGTGGCTGCTGCTGGTCGGGAGCATGAGCCCCGGCGCTGTTCTCCTGGGTGGGGTGCTGGCGCTTCTCGGCTCACGGGCGCTGCTGGCCCTCGATCCACCCAGGACGAGTCTCCGGCGCCCGCGCGCGGCTGTCGCGCTTGCAATGACGGTCCTGGCTGAGATCATCCGCTCCAACAATGCCGTTGCGCGGATCATCCTGCGCCCGGGAAGCCAGGGCCGGAGATCCGGCTTCGTGCGCATCCCTCTCGACATGCGCAATCCCTATGGCCTGGCGATCCTGGCCATCATCATCACCGCCACGCCGGGCACGCTGTGGGTCGAGTACGACTCCGCCGACAACAGCATGCTGCTCCACGTCCTTGATCTGGTTGACGAGGAGGCATGGGCCGGGCTCATCAAGAGCCGCTACGAAAGGCGGCTGATGGAGATTTTCGAATGATTGCGGCGCTGCTGGGCTGGTCCATCTTCCTGGCGCAGATTCTGCTGGCCGCCGCAATGGGTTGCGCGATGTTCCGCGTGCTGCGCGGGCCGCGCGCACAGGACCGGGTGCTCGCGCTCGACACCCTCTATGCCATTGCCGCGATGCTGCTGCTGGTCTTCGGCATTCATACCGGCAGCACATTCTACTTCGAGGCCGCGCTGGTCATCGCCCTGCTCGGCTTCGTCTCGACGGCCGCGCTGGCGAAATTCCTCATGCGCGGGGAGGTGATCGAATGACACATGTGGCGGATCTGCCGGCCTGGGCGGCGCTGCCGACCGCGCTGCTCCTGCTGCTCGGGGCCGGCCTGGCCCTGACCGGCGCGATTGGCCTGCTTCGCCTCGGGAGCTTCTACGACCGGATGCACGCCCCGACGCTCGGCACCACGCTCGGGATCGGCTGCATCCTGATCGCCTCGATGCTGTTCTTTTCCGTCCTGCAGACGCGCCCCGTGCTGCACGAGGTGCTGATCGCCATCTTCATGACCGTCACGACCCCCGTCACCCTGATGCTGCTGGCACGTGCGGCGCTGTACCGCGACCGGCGGGAGGGCAGGGACGATGTTCCGCCGCCTGCGCAGTCCCCCGGTGGACGCTGACGCGTTTGGATGGCGCCTGCGGATGACGAAGCGGCAAGGACCGCGCGGGTGCCGCACCCGGCGCCCGGTTGTTCCCGGTTGTGCCCGGTTCACCCGGCCCTTTGCTGCCGCGCGGCAATGGCACGGGCGCGGGCCAGCAGGGCTTCCGCCCGCTGCACCACCGGAATGTCGATCATCCTGCCGTCGAGCTGGAAGGAGCCGCGGCCTGCGGCGGCCGCCTCCCGGTCCGCCGCCACGATGCGTTCCGCCAGTGCCACCTCCTCAGGGGCGGGGCTGAACTCCTCGTTCAGGATGGGGACCTGCGAGGGGTGGATGCAGCCGGCGCCGACGAAGCCGAAGGCCGCGGAACGCCGCACCATGCGGCGATAGCCTTCGGTATCGGCGAAATCCGCCAGCGTGCCGATGGTGCCCATGGCGACCAGCCCGGCGGCCCGCGCCGCCTGAATCACCAGTTGCTTCGGGACATAGAGCACATCCTCGGTCGGCCGCCCGCCGATCGCGGTGGCATAATCCTCGGCGCCGAGCGACAGGGACATCAACCTCGGTGTCGAGCGCGCGATCTCTCTTGCGTTGGACAGCGCCTCCGGCCCCTCGATCAGCCCCATGAAGCGGATGCGCCCCACTGGCAGGCCACGCTTCGCTTCGAGCCTGCTGACCAGGTCGTCAAGCAGGCGGAGGTGGTCGGGACCTTCGACCTTGGTGACCAGGATGGCATCCACCCCTTCGATCACCGCTGCCTCGATGTCGCGCACCGCCAGGTCAAGGGGCTGATTGATGCGTACCAGCACATCGGAGCGCCCCTCGCGCCGCAGCCTCGCCACCGCGGCCGGCACCGCTACACGGGCGGAGTCCTTGTCGCCCGGTGCGATACTGTCCTCCAGGTCGAGGATGATGGCGTCGGCACCGCGCTCAGATGCCTTGGCAAGGAAGCGCTCCACATTCACGGGCACGAAGAGCTGCGAGCGCCAGACAGGAAGGGGAAGGGCGGTCATGTTGTGGTCCTCACCAGGCCGGCCGGCAAAGCGGCGGCTATTTCCGGGGCCAGTCCGGGCGGCATGCGGCCGGAATGTCCTGCCCAGTCCTCGCCGCCGGATGGCGCACGGCGCCGGGAACCCCGCGGGGCGTCGCGAGGACTGCGCGTTGCATCAGAGAGCGCCGGCATCGGCGCTCCCGCGGAAAAGGATGCCGCCCGAAGCCGGCAGCCAGAGCACGAGTTGTTCCCCACTGGGCAGCTGATCGGTCTCCAGCCGCAGCGGCCCGCCGCCGAGTTCGAGCGCAAGCTGCCAGCGGCCACCGACATAGGCCCGGCCGAGCAGCTTGGCCCGTACCGCTTCATGTCCCTGGGGCGGCGCGGCGCCATTCGTGGCGATCCGCATCTGCTCCGGCCTGTAGGCCAGGGTCACGCGCGCGCCGGCCTCGGCGGGCCGCTCGGTCTCGACGGCGAGGCGCTGGCCATCGCCCAGTTCCAGCACCACGCCGCCCGGCGCCGGGCTGACCACGCGGGCGGGAAGGAAATTGGTGGTGCCGATGAAGTCGGCCACGAAGGGGTCGGCCGGGTGCTCGTAGATCTCCTGCGGGGTGCCGACCTGGGCGATGCGCCCGTTATGCATGACCACCACGCGATCCGACAGCGACAGGGCCTCGATCTGGTCATGCGTGACATAGATGGTGGTGAGGCCGAGCCGCATGCGCAGATCGGCCAGCCAGGCGCGGGCCCGGTCGCGCAATTTGGCGTCCAGGTTGGAAAGCGGCTCGTCCAGAAGCAGGATGGCGGGGCGGTACACCAGGGTGCGCGCCAGCGCCACGCGCTGCTGCTGCCCGCCGGAAAGCTCGTGCGGGTAACGGTCCGCGTAGCGCTCCATCTCCACCAGGGCCAGCACCTCCTCCACCCGGCGCCGGCGGTCGGCCGCGCTGACCTTGCGCAGCGTCAGCGGGAAGGCGACGTTGTCCTGGACGGTCATGTGCGGCCAGAGCGCATAGCTCTGGAACACCAGGCCGCAATTGCGGGCTTCCGGGGGCAGGTAGATGCCGCGGTCCGAGTCGAAATAGACCGTCTGGCCAACCCGGATGCGGCCGCCTTCGGGGCGGTCCAGCCCGGCCACGGCGGCCAGGGTGGTGGACTTGCCGCAGCCCGAGGGCCCGAGCAGCGTGACGAATTCGCCATCCGCGACATGCAGATCTATGCCGTCAACGGCGACCACTTCGCCGAAGCGCCGCGTCAGCCCTTCGATCACCAGTTCAGCCATAGAGCTTCACTCCGAGCAGCGTGCGGGCCGCGGTGACGCAGACGGCGATCACCGCCACCTGGATGGCGGCCAGCGCCGCCACCAACCCGGCCTCTCCCTGGATCCAGAGATGCAGCAGCGCGGTGCCGATCACCTCGCTGCCCGGCGCGAAGAGGAAGATGGCGGTGGTGTATTCCTTGAAGCAGGAGATGAAGAGGATCGTGTAGCAGGCGACCAGCGCCGGCCGCATCAGCGGCAGCACCACGCGGCGGCAGGTGGTCCACCAGTCCGCGCCCTGTACCCGCGCCGCGCGGTCCAGGTCCGGGCTCACCTGCATCAGCATCGGCGCTACCGCGCCGAAACCTGCGGGGATGAAGCGCATGATGAAGGCGACCACCAGGATCCAGATGGTGTTGCGGATGCCGCCGAGCCCGGGGATCAGGGCGATGGCGTAGAAGAAGCCGATGCCCGCCACCACGCCGGGCACCGCGCGCGGGAACAGCGCCACATAGTGCAGTGGGTTGCGGAAGCGGAATTCGGAGCGGTGGACGATGACCGCGATCATGCCGATCAGTGCCGTGCCGAGCAGGCCGCCGACGGCGCTGACCAGGAAGGAATTCCACACCGCGCGGGTATAGATCGGTTCCTCGAACAGCGCCGTGAAGTTGGCCAGCGTGAGCACCTCCGTCACCGGGATCATCGGCGACAGGAAGCTGGCGAAGGCCCGCAGCAGCAACACCCCGACGGGCGCCACCACGCTGGCTCCGATATAGAGGGCGGTGAGGACGAAAAGCGGCCAGCGCAGCCCGCCAAGCCGGAAGGGGCGCGGCCGCGTCGCCTTCCCCCCCAGGGTCACGAAGCGGCGGGTATTCCCCAATAGCCGCCCCTGCAGCCAGACGAGCAGGCAGACCACCGCCAGCATCAGTGCCGCGGCGGTCGCCGCGAGGCCATGGTCCGGCCGGATGCCGGCGACGCCCTTGGTGTAGAGGAAGGTGGTCAGCACCATGATGCCGGCGGGTTCGCCGAAGACCAGCGGAATGGCCAGCAATTCCAGTGCCACTGTGAAATTCAGTACGGCGCTGTAGGCCACCGCGGGCATCAGCAGCGGCAGGGTGATGCGCCTGAGCGTGCGGAAGGTTCCGGCACCGGATACCCGTGCCGCTTCCTCAAGCGAGGGGTCGGTGATGCTGGCGGAGGCCATGCAGTAGAGGAAGGCGACGGGCGCCTGGGACACGCCGGCGATCGCCGCCATGCCCGGCAGGGTGTAGAGGTCCCAGGGCGCATCCCCCAGCACGCTCTGCCACAGCATGGTGATGTAGCCCGAAGGGCCATAGACGGTGTACCAGCCGAAGGAGAGCACCAGCGCCGAGAGGTAGATCGGCCACAGGAACAACTCCCCCAATACCCGTGCTGCGGGCAGGTCCGTGCGGCCGAACAGCACCGCCGCCAGGGTGCCCAGCACCTGGGACACCAGCGTGGTGAGCGCGGCGAAGACGAAGGTGTTGAGCAGGATCTCGCCGAAGCCCTCGGTGGCGGCGAGCCTGGCGAAGTTCGCCAGGGTCCATTGCTTGCCGGCGTCATAGAGCGGGCGATCCACGACCGACTGGTACAGCACCGGCAGCAGCGGCGCCGCCACCAGCACCAGGGTCAGCAGCGCGGTGCCGTACTGGATCGGCGCTTCGCGCCAGGACCAACTGTTGGGCGGTGCCTCGGCCGCCGCCCGCATCGCGCTGCTGCTCACGCCGTCACCGGACGCCGTAGGTTCGCTTCCAGCGTTCCAGGAAGCTGTCGTAATTGGTCTCGAAGGCCGGGTCGTAGTCCACCAGCGCCATGTTGTCGCCGCCGCCAATCGCCTCCAGCACCGAGCTGTAGGTGTGGCGGATGCCTTCGCCCGGCTTCACGTCCGGGCGCGCCGGCGTCAGCCCGCCGCGGCCGAAGGCGCGCTGGCCCTCCGCCGAGACGATGTAGTCCAGCATCAGCTTGGCGGCATTGACGTTCTGTGAGCCCTTCGGGATGCCGACGCCGCGCAGCATCATCGGCTGCGCCTCCGGGATGAAGCTCCAGCCCAGCAGACGGGCACGGGCCGGGTCGTTCAGCCGTGGCCAGAAGGTGATGGCGGAAACGAACCAGCCCATGGCGTATTCGCCGGAGGTGACCTTCTCCGTCATCGGCCCGCCGGAGCGCTCGAAGCGCGGCTGCAGGGCGGCAAGCTTGCCGAACCAGTCCCATCCCTTGTCGCCCACCTTGCGGATGAAGGCGAAATTGCCATTGTAGCCGAAATTGGTGATATGCGCCCCGTAGCTGGTGATCTTGTTGCGCCAGGCGCGCTCGTTGGATTTCGCCAGATCCACGAATTGCTCGAAGCTGCGCGGCCGCCGTGCCTCCGGCACCAGCGTGTTGTTCCAGATCATGATGAGCGGATCGGCGGAGACCGTGTAGAGTCCGGGCATCGGCTTGCCCCAGTCCGGCCAGGCGCCGGCTTCCGGGGAGACATAGTTCAGCAACTCGCCGCGCTGGTGGAAATGCCGCCAGCCCGTAGGGTCGGCCGTGGCGATCAGGTCGGCGGTGCGGCTGTTGGTGGCACGCTCGGCCAGGTAGCGTTCGAAGCTGTCGCCGGAATTGGGCAGGTCCAGCGTTTCCACGCGGATTTCGGGATAGCGCTGGTTGAAGCCCTGGATTACCGGGCGCCAATTCTCGGGCGACATGATGGAGTAGATCAGCAGCCGCCCTTCGCGCTTGCCGCCTTCCACGATCTCCCGGTAGTCGCCCGGGTAGGAGGAAGGGGCACCCTGGGCATGGGCTGTTCCCGCCAGGCCGCTGATGAAGGGCAGTGCGAGCAGGCTCCGCCGGTGGAACTGCGTCATGGCCGTTTGCTTCTCCCAGGCTTGCACATGGTCTGCCCGCACCAGCCGGAGCCGGCGAGCAGCCTCTTGGCTCGTTTCATTGCCGACAGCCTAGTGCCGGTCGCGGCGCAGCGGCAAGGGCTTTGCCGCGCCACCATGGCTGGAACTTCGGCCCCGAAGGCGGGCCCGATAAGGGCGGGCAGAAGCCAGTAGACCGACTGCACCGCCACTTGCTGCAGCGCGAGGGCGAAGCCCTGCGCCATACCGGGTGCTTCGTCCGCGGCGTGGAGGAGCGTCGGCGCCCGCCGCACCGGCCGGTCCCGCGCGTGGTCCATCCATTCAGGCACGCGCGGCAGGGGAGCCCTGCCGGACAAGGCGCCGGAAGAGCCGGGGCTGAGCGGTACGTCTGTCGGTGGTGCTACGCCTGTCGGTGATGCCATGCTGACGGCAATGATGCACACCGCATCACCACGGCGTAAGTGCTCAATGCGGCAGAACGCCGTGGTCTTTCAGGGGTGCGGCATCGCGGTCGTGCCCGGGACGGCGTCTCCTGGATCGCAGGCTGTTCCTGTCCTGCCAGCAAAGTCGGGCGTGTCACGCACGGCGCAGCAATCCTGCGCCAGACACGAGGGCATGGCATGGCCGATCTCCGCCCCGTCTCGAAGAAGACCCCGGCGTCCGGGACCTCTGGAACATCAGGAGCCAGGGCGGGCAAGGCAGCCTCCTCATCTTCGAGGCGGATCCCGCCGCACGCGGAAGGGTGCCGGGGTGGCGCGACCGCCGCTGGGACTGAGCGCCGCAACAGGCTTGCAGGGCAGGGTGCCGACAGGAAGGCGAAGGCGGCCCGGTCCTACCGTGCCGGCAGCCTGAGTTGCGGCACCTTCCAGGGGGCGGTGAATGCCGGCTCGGGTCGGCCGGCGCGCTGTCCCAGGGCTGCAAGGATGATGCCAGCCGGCTGCGGCCGCCCGATGTAATATCCTTGCGCCTCGGCGCATCCGGCGCGGCGGATTTGCCGCAACTGTTCGGCGGTTTCGATCCCCTCGGCGGTCGCCGTCATACCGAGGCCGGACGCCAGGTTGACAATCGCGTCGACGATCGTCCTGGAATCGTCCTCGGACAACGCACGCACGAAGGACTGGTCGATCTTCACCTTGTCGAAGGGGAAGCTCCGCAGGTAGCTCAGCGAGGAATAGCCCGTCCCGAAATCGTCCAGGGCGATACGCAGTCCCATGGCGCGCAGTTCATGCAGAAGGGCAAGGATTGCCTCGCTCTCCTGGAGAAGGACCGATTCGGTGACCTCCAGCTCCAGGCGGCTTGGCGGCAGGCTGGAAACTTCCAGCGCATGGGACACCGCCTCGCTCAGCCGCGGGCTCAGGAACTGCAGGGGCGAGAGGTTCACCGCCACCTTGATGTCGCACGGCCAACCGCTGGCATCGGCACAGGCCTGCCGCAACACCCATTCCCCGATCTCGATGATGAGTCCAGTGTCCTCGGCAACCGGAATGAATTGCGCCGGTGGAACCAGGCCCCGCTCCGGATGGCGCCACCGCAGCAGGGCTTCGAAGGCGCAGATGCGGTTCTCGCCCAGGTCGAGCAGCGGCTGGTAATACATCTCCAATTGCCGCTTTCCCAGTGCGTCCCGCAGGTCCGCCTCAAGCGCCAGGCGGGTCCGCAGCCGGACATGCATTTCGGGTTCGAAGAAGCGGAAGGCGGATCGCCCGGATGCCTTTGCGCGATAGAGCGCGACATCGGCGTTCTTGAGCAACTCGTCGGCATCGTCGCCATCGGCCGGTGCCAGTGCAACGCCGATGCTGGCGCTGATGACCACGCGATGGCCGCCGATCTCGTAAGGCGCGCAGAGCAATTGCACGATCTGTTCCGAGAGCGCCCGTGCCGCCTGCGGTTGCTTCTGTGCCGGCTGCAGAATGGCGAACTCATCGCCGCTCAGCCGGGCGACGGTGTCGCCTTCCTGCACGCAGCCGCGCAGGCGCTGCGCGACCGCCTCCAGCAGCAGGTCGCCAATGGAATGCCCGAGCGTGTCATTGATATTCTTGAAGTGGTCAAGGTCGAGGCACAGGATGGCGAAGGAAGTTCTGTGGTGCTTCAGCCGCTCCATCTCCTGTTCCATCTTCTCGCGGAACAGGACACGGTTGGGCAGGCCGGTCACGGCATCATAATGCGCCATGTAGGCGATTCGCGCTTCGGTGCGCCGGCGTTCGGTGATGTCCTCATAGGTGGCGATCCAGCCGCCGCCGGGCATCGGGCGGTGCGAGACGAACAGCGCGCGTCCCTCGCCTTCCTCGCAGATGAAGCTGCCTGCGATCCCGTCCCTTATCAGCGGCTGCTGGGATTCCTGGACCATCGTCGCCAGCCTCACCGCGCTGCCGCCGGCTTCGGCCAGGTGGCGAAGTATCTCGTCCATTGCCGTGCGCGGCTCCGTCAGGCGCGGGGGCAGGCCGAAGAACTCCGCGTAGCGCCTGTTGCAGACGATCAGGCGCTGTTCCGCATCCACCATGCACAGGGCGTGCGACATGTTGTTCAGGGCGGCGTCGAAGCGCTCGTTCTGGATGTGCAGCTCGGTCGTGCGCGCCAGCAGCTCCTCATGGGTGCGCCGCAGCAGCCTGTTGTGCAGCAGGAGGAGGGCGAGCAGCGCCAGCCCGCAGAGCGCCAGCACGAGCAGGATGCTGGAGAACAGCCAGTGCAGCCGGCTGAGATGCCCCTGGTCCTCGGCGACACGGTCGCCACCATGGACATTCGCTGCGGCAGCGAATCTCAGGAGATCCAGTTCGATCGGCGACAGCAGGTCCAGCAGCCGCCGCTGGTCGGCGGGCTCCAGCCTCGCCACCATGGGTTGGCCGAGCCGGACCACCTCGGCGAGCCTGGTGATGACCTCGCCCAGTTCCGGCTGGGCCGCCATGAGGTCCGCGATATCCCTGCTGCCGCGAAGCACGCCGACCCGGTTCGCCAGGATGTCGAGCCGGAGTTCGACCTCCTCCTTCGAAACCAAGCCGTCTCCCAGCGCATAGGCGGAGATCCGCTGCTGCAGGCGGGCGATCTCGACGACCGCCTGGCTGGCCAGCCAGGTGCTGTTGTAGCGTGAAACCTGCCTGAGCGCGGCCTGGCGCTCGATGATGAGGCCGGAGGTATAGACGGCCGCCAGGACAAGCAGACCCCCCATGCCGCCGATCAGCGGCCAGAGCAGCCGATTGACCCAGCCGCGGCCTGCGCCCTTCGCCAGCCCGATTCGCTGCCGCAGCGGGCTCATATCCCTCCCGGGAGCGTCGAGCTACCGAACCACCAGGCGGGCAAGCTGCCATACCGAGCGCGCGTAGAAGCGCTGGTGCTTGAGTTCCGGCCTGCTGTCGAACGGGTAGATGATGAAGAGCGGCCCCTTGTCGCGTACCGGCATGTACTCGCCATTGCGCTTCAGGGCGAGGAGGACACCGTAGGCCGCGAAGTCGCTCATCGGCAGTTCGGTGCTGTAGTCGTTGAGCGCGAAGGCCATGACTCGTTCGCCTTTCGCCCCCACCTCCGCCATCAGGCGGTCCATGCGGACACCGTCAAAACGAACCGACCCGGGATACCAGGGCGATGTCGTCTCGAACCCCGTCATGCCCAGCGCCTCAAGCATCGCACGGTCGAACTGGGCCATGTTGCCCTGGTTGAACCGGCTGATTTCGCCACTTATCGTCAGGATAGGGCGGTCCGCAGGCCGCGCCAGGGGGTTCGCCATGGCTGGGCGTGCCAGGGCGCAGGCAGCGGCACCGATCAGCGTCGCAGCCACGCGTCGCCCGACAGGACGCTGTGTCGTCGGCCGGTCCACTTGCTCCCCCGCTCGCCTTGGCAGGAGTGGCGGTCGCGCCATTCCTGCATCGTTAACGAATGCAACTATTGTTGGGTCGAATTCAGCAAATATCAACTGTTGATTGCAAACGCAATACTCTTCCACTAGGTATCCTGTAGGCAGCAAGGCCCTCGTGCGAAGCTGGACTGGATGACCGGGGAGACTATGGGTACGCCCATCCAAGATTGTGCTGGGCCTCGGCGCTGGAATGGTGAGGCCGCGCCAGGCCCGGGGCCAACCGGGCGGCCGGTCGCGACGATGGCTGCCGTCGGCGAGCCCGAGGGGCGTTTCGGTTTTCTTCGAACCGGGCCCCTTGCCGCCGCTTGCCCGCAGGTTCTGGCGGCGCCGGGAATGCAGGGCGGATCGCATCCGGCCGGGGGCGCCACCTCTGCGGGCT
>JAEWCI010000036.1 GCA_023390705.1 Pseudomonadota bacterium | reverse complement strand
GGCGGCGGCTTCGGTGGTGGTGGCTTCGGCGACCGCCCGCCGCGGCGTGACTTCGGTGGCCCGGGCGGCGGCTTCGGTGACCGTCCGCCGCGCCCCTTCGGCGACCGTCCCCCCCGCCGCGATTTTGCCGACCGCGACGCCGGCGGCCCGACCTATGCCGTCAGCGGCACGGTGAAGTGGTTCGATCAGGTCCGTGGCTTCGGCTTCGTGACCCCAGAGGATGGTGGCCAGGACGTGTTCCTGCATTCCTCCGTCCTGCAGCGCGCCGGCAGGCAGGATGTGCAGCAGGGCGAGAAGGTTTCGCTTGAGGTGCGCGACGGTCAGCGCGGCCGCCAAGCCGTGGTCCTGAAGTAGCACCGCTCGGCCAGGCACTTGCTCAAGGGGCTCCGGCCGGAAGGCCGGGGCCCTTTTTGCGTTAAGGCTTCGGTCACGCCTTGTCTCGATGCTGGCGGCGTGCGTGCCCTTCCGATCCTTCTGCTGCTGCTCGGCACCGGCCCGGCCCTTGCGCAGCCGCAAACCCCGGCCTGCCGGGCAGAGCGGGAGGGCATGCTGGCCTGCTTCGGCCCCCGGCTTTGCCGCTGCCGCTGGGACCCCGGCGGCAGCATCACCGGCCGGCCGGGCGGGTACCGCTGGGATTGCGGCCCGCTGCGGCCCGATTGCTCGGTGGCGCCGCCCGGCAGCGGCGCCGCGCCGGCTCTCCTGCCGGACTTGCTGCTGGTGCCACCGTTGAAGCCGCCCGCCGCGGCAGGAAGGCTGCCGGGTTAAACGGGATGCGCCGGCAGCCGGCGACGGGGCTCGCGCACCACATGGCCGAAGCCGATTCGCGCCCCATGCGCGGCGAAGATGGTTTAGCCTGCATGGCGGAATGGAAAGGAGCCCTCTGGGATGCGCCATTTCCTCATCGCCGCGCTGGCCGCCCTGCTCGCCTTGCCGGCCTGGGCGCAGGAAGCGCCCTGGCCGAACCGGCCCGTCACCATCCTCGGCGGCTTCCCCAATACCGCCGGGACCGAGATCTATGCCCGCCGCCTGGCTGAGCCGCTTTCGCGTGCCCTGGGCGTGCCCGTGGTGGTGGACAACCGCACCGGCGCCGGCGGCAATATCGCCAGCGACCATGTCGCGAAGGCGAGACCGGACGGCTATCTCTTCCTGCTCGGCACCGCCGGTACTCATGCCATCAATGCCACGCTCTACCGGCGCCTGCCTTTCGACCCACTGCGTGACGTCTCGCACATCATCCTGCTGGGCGATGTGCCGAATGTGCTGCTCGTCAACCAGCAGCGCACGCCGGAACTGAAGACCTGCCGCGACCTGCTGGCGGCGGCGCGGGCGCGGCCCGGGGCGCTGAACTACGGTTCCACCGGTAATGGCGCCTCCACCCATCTGGCCGGGGCGGCCTTCGCCGCGGCGGCCGGCATCCAACTGGTGCATGTGCCCTATCGTGGCCAACCCGGCGCCATGCAGGCGCTGCTGGCGGGCGACACGCAGATCTTCTTCAACCAATCCGGGCCTTCCATCGGCATGATCCGGCAGGACCAGGCGCAGGGGCTGGCGGTGCTGACGCCACGCCGCCTCCGGGCCCTGCCGGAAGTGCCGACCGTGGCCGAGGCCTGCGGGCTGCCCGAGATGGACACCAGCACCTGGTATGGGCTGTTCGGCCCGCCCGGCCTGCCGGAGCCGATCGTCCACCGGATGAATGCCGAGGTGGCGCGCATCATCCGCGACCCCGAATTCGCCGGATGGCTGACCGACAGCCAGGGCATCACCCCGCCGACGGACACCTCCATCGCGCATTTCCGCCAGGTGCATGAACGCGATATCGCCCGCTGGGCGGAGGTGGTGCGCACCTCCGGCGCGCGCCTGGATTGAGGCCTGCCCGGTTCCGCGCCGCGCGGCTGCTGGCCGTCCCGGTGCAGGCGGAAGCCCTGCCAGGCGGTGCAAGGATGGAAGCGGTGGGGAAGGCGGGGGCGCAGGTTGGGCGGCAGGGTGGCGAGAGGCCGGGTGCAGGCTGCCCGGGTGCAGCGCCTGGCAGGATGATTGCGGGCAGGGCACCCTCGCGCCACCATGGCGGCATGACCGAAGCCGCCTTGTCGTCCAGACACCGGCCGAGTCTCTGGGCCGCCACCGCGCCGCCACCGCCGCCCACCGCGCCGTTGCGGGGAGAGGCGCGCTGCGACGTCGCGGTGGTGGGCGGCGGCTTCACCGGCCTGGCCGCCGCGCTGCACCTGGCGGAAGCCGGGATCGGCTGCATCCTGCTGGAGGCGGCGGAAATCGGCTGGGGCGCATCGGGCCGCAACAACGGCCAGGTGATCCCCACCCTCTCGCGCGCCGATCCCGACGACATCGTGGCCTCGGTGGCGCCGGAGCTGGGCGGACCGGAGAAGGGCGAAGCGCTGGTGGCGCTGATCCGGGACAGCGCCGGCCTGGTCTTCGACCTCATCCGCCGGCACGGC
The DNA here is from genome assembly GCA_023390705.1 of Pseudomonadota bacterium. Taxonomy (GTDB): domain Bacteria; phylum Pseudomonadota; class Alphaproteobacteria; order Acetobacterales; family Acetobacteraceae; genus JAEWCI01. The sequence continues at coordinate 1,022 of JAEWCI010000036.1, read as the reverse complement.
ATCCAGGCGGAGGCGGTGCAGAATGGCTGGATCCAGCCGGCGCACCGGCCTTCCCGCATGAAGCTGGCGGAAAGGCGGGTGCGGCAATGGGGCGACCGCGGTGCCCCGGTGCGGATGGTAAGCCGCGAGGAGATCGCAGCGCTTGCCGGTACCGACCACTGGCACGGCGGCTGGGAGAATCCTACCGGCGGGCGGATCAATCCGCTGGGCTATGCACGTGGCCTGGCGGCAGCCGCCATGGCTGCCGGCGCGGTGTTGCACACCGGCAGTCCGGTAAGGGGCATGGAGCGGAAGGGCACCGCCTGGGCCCTGAACACGCCGCACGGGCAGGTGATGGCGCAGCGGGTGATCCTGGCGACCAATGCCTATACCGCCCCCGGGCTCTGGCCGGGGTTGCACCGCACCATCGCCCGGGTGCGCAGCTTCCAGATGGCCACCCAACCGCTTTCCGACAACATCCGCCGGACGATCCTGCCCCAGGGCCATGCGCTCTCCGACACCCGCGGCGACCTGTATTTCTACCGCTTCGACGTCAATGGCAGGCTGGTGACCGGCGGTGGGCTGATCGTCCCCTTCGGCGGCGAGGGCCGCATCCGCCGGCGCATCACCGAACGGGTACGGCAGGTCTTCCCGCAGATCGGCGAGTTGCGCTTCGACTATCTCTGGTCCGGCTGGCTCGGCGGCACCGCGGACAAGCTGCCGCATGTCTATGAGCTGGCGCCCGGCGTGCTGGCCTGGACCGGCTGCAACGGCCGCGGCGTCGCGCTGGCCACGGCGCTTGGGCAGGAATTGGCGAAGGCGAGCGCCGGTGTGCCGCTGGCCGAGATCGCGGCGCCGGTGGAAACGACGCTGCGCCGCATCGCCGGGCATCAATTCCGCGCCCTGGGTGTTGCCTGGCAGGTAGCGAAGAACCGCTGGAACGACCGGCGGGATTAGGCAAGGCGGAAGCGCGCCCAAGGCGGCGAGGACCGTTCGGAACCGATGGGAGATGGCCGGGGGTGGCGCCCCGGCACGGCGCCGGC
>JAEWCI010000029.1 GCA_023390705.1 Pseudomonadota bacterium | reverse complement strand
GCCCCGCCCAGGCGCCGCGCCTGGGCGGCCCGCAGGCCGGGCGAGGCCTCAACCAGATGGACGCGCAGCGCGGCACGGAAGGGGGCCGCGACCTCCGCCACCGCCCGCAGCGCATCGGCCATCAGCGTGCCGCGGCCGGGGCCGAGTTCAACCAGCAGCACCGGGTCCGGCCGGCCCATCATCTCCCAGGTGATGGCCGCCCAGAGGCCCAGGCATTCGCCGAAAGCCTGAGAGATTTCCGGCGCGGTGGTGAAGTCGCCGGTCCGGCCGAAAGGGTCGCGCCCGGCGTAATAGGCGGCGACGGCCCGCGCCATGAAGGCGTCGAGCCTTTCCGGCGGGGCGTTCAGGCGGCCACCCTCCCCGTCGCGGACGCCGGCCGGGCCCGCCACATCAGCCAGGCGCCCAGCAGCAGCATCGGCGCCGAGAGCAACTGCCCCATGGTGGCGCCGGCGAAGAGGAAGCCGAGATGCGCATCGGGCTGGCGGAAGAACTCGCCGATGATCCGCGCCGTGCCGTAGCCCGCCAGGAAGGCACCGGTGATGAAGCCGCGCCGCTCCCGTATGGCTTCCTGGCGGACCAGGACCTGCAGCAGGATGAAGAGCAGCAGCCCCTCCATGCCCGCCTGGTAGAGTTGGCTGGGGTGGCGCGGCAGCGGCCCGCCGCCGGGAAAGACCATGGCCCAGGGCACATCGGTCACCCGGCCCCACAATTCGGCATTGATGAAATTGGCCAGCCGGCCGAAGAACAGCCCGATCGGCACCACGCTGGCCAGCCTGTCGCCGAAGCCCAGCAACTCGATCCGCTGCTGGCGGCAGAACCACCAGATGGCCACCAGCACGCCCAGCGCGCCGCCATGGAAGCTCATCCCGCCGGTCCAGATGGCGGCGATCTCCAGCGGGTGTTCCAGGTAGTAGCCGGGGCGGTAGAACAGCACATAGCCCAGCCGGCCGCCCAGCACGATGCCGAGCGTCGCCCAGGTGACCACGTCATCCACCTGCTGCGGCGTCGCCACCGCCGGGGTGAGCCGCGCCAGCCGCCGCAGCAGCCGCCAGCCCAGCACGATGCCGGCGATATAGGCCAGGGCATACCAGCGGATGGCGAGCGGGCCGATCTGCACCAGCACCGGGTCTATCATCGGGAAGGGCAGCGCGAAGAGCATGCGGCCTACCTGCCATGTACGGCCGGCCGATTCAGCCCTTCGCGCCGTGCGGCGCTGCGTGCATCGGACGGCGGTGAAAGGGCCGGCCGATTCAGCCCTTCGCGCCGTGCGGCGCTGTGTGCATCGGACGGCATCAGCGATAGGGGTCGTCGCGGGTCAGGAAGTCCTGCACGTAGCGGCGCACCCCTTCCTCCAGCGGCGTCATCTGGGCGGCGAAGCCGGCGGCGCGCAGGCGTTCCAGCGGCGCCTCGGTGAAATACTGGTATTTTCCCTTCAGGTCGTCCGGCATGTCGATGAACTGTATCCGCTCCTCCTCCCCGAGTGCGGCGTGGATCGCGCGCACCAGGTCCAGGAAGCTGCGGGCACGGCCGGAGCCGAGGTTGAACAGGCCGGAAACCTGCGGGTTCTCCAGCAGCCACAGCATCACCGCGACGCAGTCGTCCACATGCACGAAGTCGCGCATCTGCTGGCCATCGGCGATGCCGGGCCGGTCGGAGCGGAACAGCGTCGCCGGTTCGCCCTGGCGTATCTGCTGGAATTTGTGGAACACCACGCTGGCCATGCGGCCCTTATGATACTCGTTCGGGCCATAGACATTGAAGAATTTCAGCCCGGCCCATTGCGGCGGCGCCGGCCCCCCGCGTTCCAGCAGGTCCGCCACCCGCCGGTCGAAGGCGTGCTTGGACCAGCCATAGAGGTTCAGCGGCCGCAGGCGGGCCAGGGCCTCGGCGCTGAACTCGTCATCGAAGCCCTGGCTGCCATCGCCATAGGTGGCGGCGGAGGAGGCATAGATCAGCGGCACCTGGCGTTCGGCGCAGGCGGCCCAGAGCCAGAGCGGCAGGGTCAGGTTGGTCGCGGCCACCAGGTCGCCGTCGCGCGCGGTGGTCGCGCTGATCGCCCCCATGTGCAGCACCGCAGTGACCGGCGGTTCCGCGGCCCAGAAATCCTCGATCTCCTCCGGCGGCAGGATGCCGGCGATCGGGTGCCTGGCCAGGTTGCGCCATTTGTCGCCGGTGCCCAGGCGGTCCACTACCATCACCTCCGCCCCGCGGGCGCAAAGCGCGGCAACGAGATTGGAACCGATGAAGCCGGCGCCACCGGTGACCAGATACATGCTGCCGGGTCTCTCCTGGGTCGGGCGCCGAGCCCTGGGGCGGCGGAACCGGGGGTATAGGCCGGGTCGGCCAGGGGTGTATAGGGCAGCAGGATCAGCGGCGCAGGAGGACGGGATGCAGCAGACAGGTGGCGGCCCAGGGGGAAGCCCGGGTGGCGGCCGGCGCTTCGGCGGGGTGCTGGACGATCTGGCCGGAGTGGCCGGGGGTGCCCTCTCGGCCCTGGCGGGGCTGCGCAACGAGATCGAGGCGATGGTCCGCAGCCAGGTGGAGCTGCTGGTGCAGCGGCTGGAACTGGTGAAGCGCGAGGAACTGGACGCCGCCCTGGAAGTGGCCCGCCGCGCCCGCGAACAGGCCGAGGCGCTGGAAGCCCGGGTGGCGGCGCTGGAGGCCCGGCTGGCGGAGCAGCCG
>JAEWCI010000546.1 GCA_023390705.1 Pseudomonadota bacterium | reverse complement strand
GGTGGAGGGCGCGGTGCTGGAGGCGCTGGAGGCGGGCATGACGGCCGACGCCCTGGCCGCCGCCCTGCCGGTGCCGCTCCACAACCCCGAACCGGCGGAGCCGCCCGCGCCCGGCTGGTGGACCGCCGGCTCGGCCGAGGAGCCGGGCCTGGTCTGGCCCCTGCCGGCGCTGCCGGAGGCCGAGGAATTCCTCCTGCTGCTGGAAGCCCCGCCATGACCGGCATCGCCTCCGACGCCGCCACCCATGTCGGCACCGTCCGCAAGCGGAACGAGGACAGCCTGGTCCACCGGCCGGATCTCGGCCTCTGGGCGGTGGCCGATGGTGCCGGCGGGCATGGCGCCGGCGATGTCGCCAGCCAGGCGGTGGCGGCGACGCTGGAGAGCCTGCCTCCGGGCCTGTCCGCCGCGGAGATCCTGGCGCAGGTGCGGCTGCGGCTGGATGCCGTGCACCGCGAATTGCAGGAACAGGCGGCGCAGCGCGGGCCGGATGCCCTGCTGGCCACCACCGTGGTGGTGCTGCTGGCGCGCAACGGCCATTTCGCCTGTCTCTGGGCCGGGGACTCCCGCGCCTATCTGCTGCGCGAGGGCCAGTTCCAGCGCATCACGCGCGACCATTCCCTGGTGCAGGAGATGGTCGACCAGGGCATGATCTCCGAGGCCGAGGCCGAGGATCATCCGCCGGCCAATGTCATCCTGCGCGCCATCGGCGCCCGGGGGGAGCTGGTGCTGGACAAGGTCTCGGGCCGGCTGTTCCCTGGGGACAGGCTGCTGCTGTGCAGCGACGGGCTGTTCAAGGCGGTGCCAGAGAGCGAGATCGGCGGCCTGCTCGCCGCCGGCCATTCAGCCGGGGCCATGATCGCCCTGGCGGTGGAGCGCGGCGCGCGGGACAATGTCTCGGCCATCACCATGCAGGCGCTGTAGCACGGGCCGGGCGCCCACGCCGAAAGGCCCCCCTGCCCGGCAGGAACCGGGAGGGAACGCCGGATCGGCCGCCTCACCGCGGCCTGGCCGGAGAGCTGGGCAGGCATGGCGCAGTCCGCCAAGGCCCGCCACGATCAAGGCCGGCCCGATCAGGAGGATACGCCGCCATGCCTTTCCTGCGCCGCCCCGGCAAGCCGACGCTGCACTACGTCATCGACGACCACACCGATCCCTGGAAGAAGAAGCCCTGGGTGGTGCTGCAGCATGGCTACAGCCGGTCCCACCAATTCTTCCGCGCCTGGGTGCCCTATCTTTCGCGTCATTACCGCGTCATCCGGCCGGATCTGCGCGGCTTCGGCCTCTCGCCAGTGGATTTCGACCCCTATGAGGGCATCAATCCCGAAGGCTTCATGGAGGACTACGGCGCGATCTGCGACATGATGGGCGAGCCGATGCATTTCGTCGGGGAGAGTTTCGCCGGCATCGCCGGGGTGCTCTTCGCCATCCGCCATCCGGAGAAATTGCGCAGCCTGACCCTGCTTTCCTCGCCGCTGTCCTTCCCGCCGGAGACGCAGAAAGCCTTCGCCTGCGGCCATGAAAGCTGGGAGGTGGCGCTGCGGACGCTCGGCAGCCTGGAATGGGCGAAGCGCATCGGCGGCGCCACCCGCTTCCCGCCCGATGCCGACCCGGCCCTGGTCGCCTGGGCCGCCGAGGAAGCCGGCAAGACCGATCTGGAGGTGATGATCGCCATGGCCCGCGCCGCCGCCACGGTGGACATCACCGCCGAATTGCCGAAGGTGCGGGTGCCGACGCTCGGCCTCTATCCCACCGCCGGCACCATCACCAGCCGCGAGGAGCAGAAGATCCGCGAGGGCATCCCCGGCATCCGCCTGCTGAACCTGCCGACGCGCTACCACGCCATCCAATTGCTGATGCCTGCCGCCTGCGCCACCGCCCTGCTGCATTTCTGCGGCGAGGTGGATGGGGTGGTGAACCGGGAATAGGGCAGGCGGAGAGGCCAGTCTTCCGCTTCGTCATGCGCGGGCGCAGACCCGCGCATCTCCCACAAGGGAAGAGATGGCCGGCTCAAGGCCGGCCATGACGAAAATTACCGGTGCGCCTTTGTGTTGACACACAAAGGCGCCCTCAGTCGCCGGCGCCGCCTTCGGCGGCTTGGCTACGCCGCATGAGCGGCGGCGCCCATTCGGGCGCTCGGCCGGCTGTGCCGGCCGCAGGTCAGGACTTCGGCTCGGCGGTATAAAGGCAAAGAGCAATTTTTCAGCAGCCTGTCGCGGCAGATCCCGGACGGCGTAACGCCCGCGGCCGCCGGTCCGCTCCACGCGCGACGAGGCGCAGCGGATCGGCGGCCCTTGCCGCAAGCGACCCGCCGCGGCCCTTCCCTACCCCTTCGCCGCCAGCTTGCGGATGGCGCTGGCGGCCGGGCGGCGACCCTCGCCGACATATTCCTCGTGGTAGTCCTCGATCCTCGCGGGGTCGTAGAGATAGTTCACCATCAGCCCGGCGCTTTCGCGCAATCCCTTTTCGCTGACATCGCCGCGCCAGTTCAGCCGTTCCACCCGCGCGCCATTGGAAAGGTGGAAATGCGCCACCGGGTCGCGTGCGCGTTTCCTGCCGCCATCCGCCGATTCATTCAGCAGGTAGCGGGCGCAGAGCCGGGTCAGCGCCGGTTCCAGCACCCGCACCACCGCTTCCTCCCGCAGCCAGTTCCGCCGGGCGAGGATGCGCGCCAGGGTCTGGCTGGGAGTTTCGGCGGCGATCAGCGCTGTGCCCGCCTCCCCGCCGCCGGCGCCGTTC
>JAEWCI010000517.1 GCA_023390705.1 Pseudomonadota bacterium | reverse complement strand
GATCGAGGCCGGGGTGGCGGCCCTGGCGCCGGAAGCCCGCGTGATTGGCGGGGGCGCGCCGCGCCTGCCGAACACCACCTGCCTGCTGCTGCCCGGGGTGGCGGCGGAAACCCAGGTCATCGCGCTGGACCTTGCCGGGGTGCGGGTTTCCGCCGGCGCCGCCTGTTCCTCTGGCAAGGTGGCGCGCAGCCCGGTGCTGGAGGCGATGGGCCTCGGCCCGCTGGCGGGCGACGCCATCCGCGTCTCGCTGCCCTGGAACGCGCCGGAGGATGCCGCCGAGCGTTTCCTCGAGGCCTGGGCAGCCATGCGGCAGCGCCTCTCCCGCCGCGCCGCCTGAGCGCCCATCTTTCCGCCCATGCGCCCGAACCGCCCGATCTATCTGGACAACCACGCCACCACGCCGGTGGACCCGCGGGTGCTGGCTGCCATGCGGCCCTGGTGGGAGGAGAATTTCGCCAATCCCAGCAGCGTGGAGCATGTGATGGGCCGCGCCGCCGAGGCGGCGGTGGAACAGGCGCGGGAGGAGGTGGCGGCGCTGATCGGCGCCGAGGCGCGGGAGATCGTGCTGACCTCCGGCGCGACCGAATCCAACAACCTCGCCATCAAGGGTGCCGCGCGCTTCGCCGCCGGCCAGGGCAGCGAGAGGCGCCGGCTGGTCGTCCCGGTCACCGAGCACAAATGCGTCCTGGAAAGCGTGAAGGACCTGGCGGCCGAGGGCTTCGAGCCGGTGCTGCTGCCGGTCCGCCCGGACGGGCTGCTGGACCCCGAGGTGCTGCGCGCGGCGCTGGACGAGCGTACCCTGCTGGTCAGCGTCATGGCGGTGAACAACGAGATCGGGGTGGTGCAGGACATCGCCGCCTGCGCCGCCATGGCCAAGGCGGCGGGGGCGCTGTTCCACACCGATGCCGCCCAGGCCTGCGGCCGCGTCCCGCTGGATGTGGCGGAGATGGGCATCGACCTGCTCTCCATCTCGGGCCACAAGATGTACGGGCCGAAGGGCATCGGCGCGCTCTATGTCCGGCGCCGGCCGCGCGTGCGACTACAGCCGCTCTTCTCGGGTGGCGGGCAGGAGAGGGGGTTCCGTTCCGGCACCCTGCCGGCGCCGCTGATCGCCGGCTTCGGCGAGGCCGCCCGGCTGGCCCGGCTGGAAGGCATGCTGGATGCCGGCCGCATCGCCGGCCAGCGCGACCGCATCCTGGCCGCGCTGCGGGCGGAGGTGCCGGAGATCCGGGTCAATGGCAGCCTGGAGCAGCGGGTGGCCGGCAACCTCAACCTGACCTTCCCGGGCGGGGTGGATGCCCAGGCCATCATGGCCGCCGCGCCGGAGGTCTGCGTCTCCACCGGTTCCGCCTGTTCCTCGGCCGAGGTCGAGCCTTCCTATGTGCTGCGCGCCATCGGGCTGCCGGAGGCCGAGGCGCGGGCGACCTTGCGGATCGGGATGGGCCGCTTTACCTCCCCCGCCGATGCGGACCAGGCCGCGGCGCTGCTGGGTGCCGCCTGGCGCCAGGCCTGCGCCAACCCTCGCCGATCTGCGGAGTAAGCACAGCGATGCCCAGGATGACCTTCATCGAGCGCGACGGCACCCGCCGGGAGGTGGATGCGCCGCTCGGCCTCTCCGTCCTGGAGATCGCCCACAAGCATGGCGTGGATATCGAGGGCGCCTGCGAGGGCTCGCTGGCCTGCTCCACCTGCCATGTCATCGTGGATGCCGGCTGGTTCACCCGGCTGGCCGAGCCGACCGAGGACGAGGAGGACATGCTCGACCTGGCTTTCGACCTGCAGGAGACCAGCCGGCTGGGCTGCCAGATCATCATGACCGAGGCGCTGGATGGGCTGGTGGTGAAGCTGCCCGCCGGCACCCGGAACGCCAGCGGCTGATGCCGGCCTGGGAGGAGTTCGGCGCGCCGGGCGGGCTGTTCCGCCGGCTGCGCGACTCCTGCGCGGCGGAGTGGCGGGCCTATACCTGGCACCCCTTCTGCCGCGGGCTGTCGGATGGCTCGCTGCCGCTGCCGGCCTTCCGCGCCTATCTGGTGCAGGACTACCTGTTCCTCATCCAGTTCGCCCGGGCCTTCGCGCTGGCCGCCTTCAAGGCCGAGAGCCTTGCCGCGATGCGCGAGAAGGCCGCGGGCATCACTGCCATCCTGGAAGAGACCGGGATGCATCTGCGCTACTGCGACGAATGGGGGCTGGCGCCGGAACAGGTGATGGCGACGCCGGAATCGACCGAAACCGTCAGCTACACCCGCTACGTCATCGACCGCGGCCTCGCCGGGGACATACTGGACCTGGAAGTGGCGCTGGCGCCCTGCACCGTGGGCTATGCCGAGGTGGCGCTGCGCATCCTGGATGACCCCGCCCGCCGGGCCGAGGGCAATGCCTATCAGAGCTGGATCGACACCTACGCCGCCGAGGAGTACCAGGCGCTCGCCCGCGCCGCCGCGGCGCGGATAGACGCGCTGGGCGGCAGCCATGGCGGAGAGGCGCGCTTTCCCCTGCTGCGCGCCACCTTCGCCGAGGCGGCGCGGCTGGAGGCACGATTCTGGCAGCAGGGTTTGGACGCGGTGGGATTGGACGCGGTAGCCTGATGCGCATTCTCGTCGCCATGTCCGGGGGCGTGGACAGTTCCGTGGTGGCCGGCCTGCTGGCCGAGCAGGGGCATGACGTCGTCGGCGTCACCCTGCAGCTCTACGACCACGGCGCCGCGGTGCAGAAGAAGGGCGCCTGCTGCGCCGGGCAGGACATCCTCGATGCCCGCCGCGTCGCCGACCGGCTGGGCATCCCGCATTACGTGCTGGACCGCGAGCAGCGCTTCCGCGACGCGGTGATCCAGGATTTCGCCGACAGCTACGCCGCGGGCGAGACGCCGATCCCCTGCATCCGCTGCAACCAGACCGTGAAGTTCCAGGATCTGGTGGCGCTGGCCCGCGACCTGGGCTGCGAGGCGATGGCCACCGGCCACTACGCGCAGCGCATCGAAGGCCCGGACGGGCCGGAGCTGCACCGCGCCGCCGACCCGGCGCGCGACCAGTCCTACTTCCTGTTCGCCACCACGCGCGAACAGCTTGCCTTCAGCCGCTTCCCGCTGGGCGCCATGCCGGACAAGGCGGCGGTGCGGGCGGAGGCGGCGCGGCTGGGCCTGGTGGTGGCGGAGAAGCCGGACAGCCAGGACATCTGCTTCGTCCCCCAGGGCCGCTACCACGAGGTGGTGGAGAAGCTCCGCCCGGATGCCGCCGGGCCCGGCGAGATCGTGGACTCCGGGGGCAGGGTGCTCGGCCGCCATGCCGGCATCGCCCGCTACACGGTGGGCCAGGGCCGCGGGTTGGGGCTGGGCGGCCGGCGGGAGGACGAGCCGGCGCTGCATGTCGCCGCCCTGGATGCGGCGCGCCGGCGCATCGTCGTCGCCCCCCGTGCCGCGCTGCGCCAGGCCATGGTGGTGGCGGGCGAGGCCAATTGGCTGGCCCCGCTCCCCGCTGGCCGCTTCGCCTGCCAGGCGAAGCTCCGTGCGCGGGAGGCGCCGCAGCCCGCCGAGGCCGAGTGGGACGCCGCCGCCGGCCTGCTGCGGCTCTGGCCGAAGGAACCCGCCATTGCCGCGCCCGGCCAGGCCTGCGTGCTCTATGATGGCGAAAGGGTGCTGGGTGGCGGTTTCATCCGGCGCGAAACCGTTGACACCGCGGTGGCCGCAGCATAAGTCCGCGGCCCGATCCGGTTCGGCCGGTCTGGTATGGCGGTGTAGCTCAGCTGGTTAGAGCACGGCACTCATAATGCCGGGGTCGGCGGTTCAAGTCCGCCCGCCGCTACCATCCTGTTTTCCCCAACCTGCCAGGGCTGCTCGCCCTCCGCCGGCGATTGGCCGGAACGCCATCCACCTCGGCCTTCATCGCGCGCTGCGGGCGCCATTCTGCCGTGCCCTATGACCGCAGGCGCCCGGCGAAATCGGCTGAACTTCCCGGTTCTGCGCTGCCCGTAGCCACCCGGGACGATGCGGTCCGCGGCACGCCAGCGGTCATCATCATGCGGCCCGGCAGCACGCTGCCATGGGGCCAGGAAAGCCTTAGGTTGCGGCCCTTCCCGCAGCCCTGCCGTTGCAATTCCGTACTGTGGCCGGCCCATGACACCGGCCCGTTACGGCGCATCCCTCACCGTCCATGCACGTTTGCGCCTCGTGCCCCCGCGGGCACCAAGGGGTCGGGCAAGCCGCTGCGCCGTGCCCCGTTCGGCGGTCCTGGAAGCGGACAACCAAACCAAGAAGGAAACGATCACATGCGCATCACCCTGATGGCCGGATTCGCATCGGTCCTGTTTGCGCTGCCGGTCGGCGCCCAGCAGCCGACGCCGCAGACGCCGGCCACTCCGGCCACTCCTGGCGCTGCCGCCCCGCGTGGCCCTGGTGGCGGTCCCATGGGCGGGCCGGGCGGCCCCGGCATGATGGGCCGCCAAGGCCCGGCCGGCATGGGGATGGCGGGCGGCCCGGGGATGCGCGCGGATGATGACGACGACGATGACGATGACGACCGCCCCGGCCGGCACTGGAGGTGGCACCACGGCCGGGCGCACGGGGCGCCGACGCAGATCATCATCAATATCGGTCCGAACAACCAGGTGGAGTTCGAGACGGGAGGGCCGCGCGGCTTCCGGCGCCCCGGTGCCGGACCGATGATGGGCGGTGGCTGGGGCGGCCCCCGGATGGCGGAATATGTGGAAGCCCGTCTGGGCGACCTCCGCAACGACTTGCAGTTGCGGCCGGATCAGCAGCCGGCATGGGACCGCTTCGCGGGCGCGGTGCGCGAGGCGGCGGGCCGCATGACACGCCCGGGCCCCGGGGCGATGGCGCAGGGCCAAACCCTGGAGCAGCGGCTTGCGGCGCATGAGGCGGCGCTCACGGCACGGCTGGAAGCGGCCCGGAGCGTCCGCACGGCCCTGTCGGGCCTCACAGGGGCGCTTGACGAGTCGCAGCGGCGCACGCTCGAGGAGCGCGGCGACAGG
>JAEWCI010000033.1 GCA_023390705.1 Pseudomonadota bacterium | reverse complement strand
TCTGGATGGGCAGGCCGGAGCCGCGCAGGAAGCTCTTCTCGCGCGCCGCCTCGAAACCCCAGGCGACCAGCGGCTCGCCTCCGTCCACCAGCGCCAGCTTCGCCGTGGTGCCGCCCATGTCGAAGGCCAGCACGCGGTCCAGCCCGGCATTGCGGCCGAACCAGGCGCCGGCCAGCGCCCCCGCCGCCGGGCCGCTTTCCAGCAACTGCACCGGGGCACGCCGCGCTTCCGCCACATGGGTCAGGCCGCCATTGGAGAGCATGAGGAACAGCCCGCCGGGGATGCCGGCGGCGCGCAATTCCGCTTCCAGCCTTTCCAGGTAGGTCTCGGCCAGCGGCCGCACATAGGCATTGGCGACGGTGGTGCTGGCGCGCGGGTACTCCCGGATTTCCGGCGCGATATCGCAGGAGAGCGAGACGGAAAGCCCCGGGAAGCGCCGCGCCAGGGCTTCCGCCACCGCCCGTTCATGCACCGGGTTGGCGTAGCTGTGCAGGAAGCAGATGGCCAGGCTCTCCATCCCCTGCGCCACCAGATCCTCCACCTCCCGCAGCGCGGCATCGAGGTCGAGCGGGATTTCCACGCTGCCATCCGCCGCCAGCCTCTCTCGCGCGCCGCGCCGCCAGGGGCGCGGCACCAGCGGCTTCGGCATTTCGATGAAAAGGTCGTAGAGCTCGTATTTCCGCTCCCGCCCGATCTCCAGCACATCCTCGAAGCCGGCCGTGGTCAGCAGGCCGGTCCTGGCGCCCTTGCGCTCGATCAGCGCGTTGGTGAAGAGCGTGGTGGCGTGCACCACGCGGCCGATCCGGCCGGGCGTGGCGCCGGCCTTCTCCAGCACCGCCCGCGTGCCGGCCATGGCGCCGCGGGCAGGGTCGTCCGGCGTGGTGCTTTCCTTCCAGATGACGGCGCGGCCGTCGCGCGGGTCCAGAACCACCAGGTCGGTGAAGGTGCCACCGATATCGATGCCGAGTGAAAGCTGGGTCAAGGCGGGTGTCCTGCTCAGTCTGCGCGGATGTTGCCGGCGGCGACCACGCGCGCCCAGCGCTCGCGGTCATGGCGGATGCGGGCGGCGAAGGCGGGGCCGATCTCGGGCAGGGGTACCAGGCCGCGGGAGGCCAGCATGGGCTGGGTGGCCGGGTCGGTCATCGCTTCGGTGAACAGCTTTGCCAGGACCGCCAGCCGGTCCTCGGGGATGCCGGCCGGGCCGGCAAGGCCGAACCAGTTGTTCATGTCCAGCGCCGGATAGTCCTTCGTCAGCAGCGGCAGTTCCGGCACCAGCGGAGACGGCGCGGTGGCCGCCAGGCCGAGTGCGCGGACACGGCCATCCTGGATGAAGGGCGCGACCTCGGCGATATTGGCGAAGAACAGGTCTATCCGCTTCGCCGCGACATCCATGATGGCCGGTGCCCCGCCGCGATAGGCCACATGGGTCAGCTTCAGCCCGGTCTCATGCGCGAAATGCTCGGCGGCAAGCTGGTTGGTGCTGCCATTGCCGGTGGAGGCATAGGTCAGCTCGCCGGGCCGCGTGCGGGCATGGGCCACCAGCCCCGCCACGCTGTCATAGGGCGCATCCGGCCGGGCGATCAGCGCCATGGGCGTGCCGGCCAGGTTGCAGACCAGGGAGAGTTCGCGGTCGAGGTCGAGCGGGATGTTGGAGCCGGGCACCACCGGCGCCACGCCCATCGTCCCCATGATGACGATGCCCAGCGTCAGCCCGTCGGCCGGGGCACGCGCCACGGCCTGGGCGGCGATGAAGCCCAGGGCACCGGTGCGGCTTTCCACCACGATGCTATGGCCGGTGCGGCGCTGGATCGCCTCGCCGGCGATGCGGGCGGTGATGTCGGCAGCGCCACCCGGCGCGAAGCCGACCAGGATGCGGATGGGCCCGGGGGGCGACCACTGCGCCCTTGCCGGCGTGGCCAGCAGCAGGGCAGGGGCAGCCAGGATCGTTCGGCGCTTCATCGTCAGCGTCCCTCGAAGCGGGGCGGGCGCTTTTCCCGGCGCGCCGCGCGTCCCTCGGCATAGTCGTGGCTGGCGTAGCAAGCATCGGCGAAACGCCGGGCGCGGTCCAGGTCCGGCGGGCCATCGCGGCGCGCCAACTCCTGGAAGGCGACCTTGGCGGCGGCCAGGGAGAGTGGCGCATTGGCCGCCAGCTCCCCGGCCAGCGCCTGCACCGCCGCTTCCATGGCGGCGCGGTCCGGGTGCAGCTCCGTCACCAGCCCGGCTTCCAGCAACGCCGCGCCGGTCAGGCTGCGGCCGGTCAGCACCATCTGCCTGGTGCGGGCAAGGCCGATGACATCCACCAGCTTGACGATGTCCTCCAGGCGATAGGGCAGGCCCAGCTTCACCGCCGGCACGCCCATGCTGGCCTGGGGCGTGGCGAGCCGGAAGTCGCATTGCAACGCCAGCTCCATGCCGGCGCCCAGCGCATGGCCGTGCAGCGCGGCGATGGCTGGCTTGGTCAGCCCGGCCATGCGTTCCGCCACCGCGCGCTGCAGGGCGTTGTAGGCTTCGGCCTGCACCGGGTCGGCGCGGATGGTGTCGAACTCGCCGATGTCGTTGCCGGTGCAGAAAGCGCGTTCGCCTTCGCCGCGCAGCACCAGCACCCTGATGCCGGGGTCGCGCTCCACCTGCTCCAGCAGGCCGGGCAGGGTGCGCCACATGGCGGCAGTGATGGCGTTCAACCGCCGCGGATTGTCGAAGGTGAGGCGGGCGACGCCATCCCGCACCGCCAGCACCACCTGGCCGGGCTGTTCCATCAGTCAACCCGCAGGTTGGCGGCGGCGATGACGCGGTTCCACTTCTCCGTCTCGGCGGCGAAGAAGCGGCGCGCCTCCGACACGGTGCCCCCGCCCGGCGTGGCGCCCAGCGCGATGTAGCGGTCGCGCATCGCCGGCTGGGCCAGGGCGGCGCGCAGATCGGCGTTCAGCGCTTCCAGCAGCGGCGCCGGCGTGCTGCCCGGCGCGGCGATGGTGAACCAGGCGGTGGCAACATAGCCGGGCAGGCCCGCCTCCTCGGCCGTCGGCACATCGGGCAGGCTCGGGCTGCGCTGCGCGCTGGTGACGGCGAGCGGCCGGATGCGGCCCGTGCTGGTCTGCGGCGGCACGGTGGGCAGGTTCTCGAACATGGCCTGGATGTTGCCGGCGACCAGGTCGTTCATTGCCTGGCTGCTGCCGCGGTAGGGGGCATGGGTCAGCCGCGCGCCGGAGACCAGCATGAACAGCTCCCCGGCCAGATGGGTGGAGGTGGCGTTGCCGGCCGAGCCGAAGATAAGCTGGCCGGGCCGCTGCTTCGCCAGGGCGATGAATTCCGGCAGGGTGCGCGCCGGCACCGAGGGATGCACCACCACCACATTGGGGAACTCCGCCAGCACGCCGACCGGCGCCAGATCCCTCGCCGGGTCATAGGCCAGCGAACGATAGACGCCATAGGCGGCATGGATGCCTATGGTGCCGAGCACCAGCGAATGCCCATCGCCCGGGGAACGCGCCACCAGCTCTGCCCCGAGATGGCCGCCCACGCCGGGGCGGTTGTCGATGACGACCTGCTGGTTCCACATCTCGCCCAGCGCCTGCCCGGCGATGCGCGCCAGCACATCGGCGCTGCCGCCGGCGGCGAAGGGCACCACGAAGCGCACCGGACGGTTCGGCGTGAATTCCGCGGCCCGCACGGCTGGCGCGAGCATCCCCAGGCACAGGGCGAGGGTCAGACCCAGACGAAGCAGCATTCCCGTTCTCCTGCCTTACCGGCCTTGGCGTCTCCCAGGGCCGTATTCGGGCACGCAAAAGCCGGGCCAGCAAGCGGCTTGACGTGAATGCGCAACGGGCGGGATGCTGGCGGCAAATCCCAGGGAGGAAAGAACATGCGCAGGGCCCTTCGCCGCATTGCCGGAATCCCAGCCGCGCCGCCCCGCCGGCGCCCGGGCCTGCGCCGCCCCCTTCTCGCCGTGCTTGTCGCTACCCTGCTGGCCGGCCCGGCCTGGGCACAGGAAAGGACCATTCGCGTGGTCAGCGGCTTTGCCGCCGGCGGCGCCTCGGATCTTGTTTCCCGCCTGGTGGCCGATGCGGTCGGGCCGCTGCTCGGCGCCCGCGGCGTGGTGGAGAACCGCACCGGCGCCAATGGCGCGATCGGCGCCGCCGAGGTCGCCCGCAGCGCGCCGGACGGGATGACGGTCTTCCAATGCCCGATGAGCACCCTGGCCATCGCGCCGCAGCTCATCGGCGCCAACCTGCCGGTGGACCCGGGCGAGGCGCTGGCGCCCCTGGCCAATATCGCGCTCTCCTCCTACGGCTTCATGGTCGCGGCCAACGGCCCCTACCGCAGCGTGGAGGATGTGCTGGCGGCGGCACGGGCAAGGCCGGGGCAGCTCACCTTCGGCAGCGCCGGGGTCGGCTCCGCCCAGCATCTGTCCGGGGAGTTG
Organism: Pseudomonadota bacterium; assembly: GCA_023390705.1. Lineage (GTDB taxonomy): Bacteria > Pseudomonadota > Alphaproteobacteria > Acetobacterales > Acetobacteraceae > JAEWCI01. The sequence goes on along the minus strand of JAEWCI010000033.1, from coordinate 5,910 downwards.
ATGAAGCAGTTGGCGCGGGTGGAGATGACCCATGTCCCCTATCGTGGCGCCAACCCCGCCATCATAGACATCCTCGGCGGCCGCACGGACTTCATGATGACCAACCTGGCGGACGCCTCGCAGCAGATCCGCGACGGCGCGCTGCGCCTGATGGCGGTGGGCGATGAGGTGGGCTCTCCGGCCTTCCCCGGTGTGCCGCCGCTGTCGCGCATCATCCCCGGCTTCCAGGTGACGGGCTGGTTCGGCATCTGCGGCCCGAAGGGCATGCCGGCCGAGGTGACGCAGCGCTGGGTCGCGGCGCTGCGCCAGGCCATGGCCCAGCCGGCCTTGCAGCAGCGGCTGATCTCCAGCGGCCTGACCCCCCATTTCGAGGACCCGGAGGCGCTCGGCCAACGGCTGGCGAATGACCGCCGGCAGTGGCGGGAGGTGATCCGAAGCGTGAATGTGCGGGCGGAGTAGCCCCCATGCGCAGGCTCCTCATCCTCACGCTGCTGGCCGCCCCGCTGGTGGCGCAGGCAGCCTTCCCGGAACGTCCGCTGCGCGTCCTGGTCGGCTTCCCCGCCGGCGGCACAGGCGACCTGACTGCACGGCTGATTGCCGAAATGGCCAGCACGCAATTCGGCCAGACCGTGGTGGTGGAGAACCGCACCGGCGCCAACGGCGTGATCGCTGCAGAGACGATGGTGCGTGGCCCGGCCGATGGATACACCGTGCTGCAATGCCCGATGGGCACCATGACCATCAGCCCGAACCTCCCCGGGCAGCGCCTGCCGGTGGATGTGACAACGGAGGTGATCCCGGTCGCCAACTTGGCGCTTTCCACCTATGCGCTGGTGGTCGGGGCCAATTCGCGCTTCCGCAGCGTGGATGACCTGCTGCGCGAGGCACGGGCCAAGCCGGGCGCCGTGACCTATGCCAGTGCCGGCATCGGCAGCGCCCAGCATCTTTCCGGCGAGATGCTGAAGCGCATGGCGGGAATCGAGACGGTTCACGTGCCCTATCGCGGCGGGGCGCCGGCGGTCATCGACCTGATCGCGCTGCGCACCGATTTCATGATCACCAATCTGGGCGACGTTGCTGGGCAGTTGCGCGACGGCTCGCTGCGGATGCTCGCGGTGGCGGACAATACCGGCCATCCCAGCGTGCCTGATGCGCCGAAGCTTTCCTCCTCCGTGCCCGGCTTCGAGATCAGCGGCTGGTTCGCCGTCTGCGGCCCTCGCGGCATGCCTCGGGAAGCGGTGGAAGCCTGGGCGCGCGCGGTGCAGCAGGGGCTGCAGCAGCCGCAGTGGCAACGCCGCCTGCTGGAGAACGGGCTGACGCCGAATTTCGAGGGGCCGGAGGCCTTCGGCGCGCGTATCGCCCGAAACCGGGCGCAGTTCCGCGACTTGATACAGGCCGCGAATATCCGGGCGGAGTAGGTCTCTGCCCGCATTAACCTTCTGACGACTCCCGGCCCTTATGCTGCCGCGGCATGGGCCGGGGACCGGGGATGGTTGATGTCGAGGCGGGGCTTGCCGGCGAGGCACTGGCAGCGGTGATGCGCGAGGCGGTGCGCACGGAGATGGCCGAGTTGCGCCGCTTCGTGGACCGCCGCATCGCCGAGTTGAGTGCGGAGCTGCATGCCTCGCAGGAACTGGCGGAGTTCAGCGAAGACAAGCTGGTCGGCCATCTTTCCGCCATCCGTGCCCAGATCGCGGACATGGTGGCGCCCGCCGCGCCGGCCACCCGCAACAGCGGGGCCGCGCTGGAATCCGTAGTGGTGGCCACCGAGGCGGCGGCCAACCGCATCCTGGAAGCCGCCGAGGCGATCGCCGACTGGGTAGCGGCCGGCGGCTGTGACCCGAGCGCCTTGAACGACCGGGTAGCCACCATCTTCGAGGCCTGCAGCTTCCAGGACCTGACAGGGCAGCGCCTGCGCCGGGCAATCGAGCATCTGCACAGTGTGGAGGCGTTGCTGGACCGGCTCGGGCAGGCAGCCGGCCCCGGTGCCATGCTGGCGAAAACGGCCGAAACCTGCCCGCCGCCAGGCAACGGCTCCCCGCCAGCCGAGCTGGAGCAACCCGAGATCGACCGGCTGCTGGCGGGGCAGTGATGCCCCGCCACGCCCGGGGCCGCTACGGGCGGATGCCGTGCCGGCTCACGCCCGGCTCCAGCACCCGTTCGGCCAGATGCGAGAATTCGCAGAGAAGGCGCCGGGTTTCGCGCGGGTCGATGATCTCCTCCACCCAGAAGGCCTCGGCGGTGCGCAGCGGGCTGCGCAGCTTCTGCAGCCGGGTCTCGATCTCGGCCAGCTTGGCCTCGCGGTTCTCGGCGGCGTCGAGATCGGCGCGGTAGGCGGCCTCGATCCCGCCCTCCAGCGGCAGGCTGCCCCAGCGTGCCGATGGCCAGGCATAGCGCACGGAATAGCGGCTGTGCGGCTGGTGGACCACGCCGGCCACGCCGAAGGCGTTGCGGACGATGACGGTGCACCAGGGCACGGTGGTCTGGTTCACCGCCGCCATGGCGCGCACGCCCCAGCGGATGGTGGCCGTCCTCTCCGCCTCCAGCCCGATCATGAAGCCCGGGCAATCCATCAGATAGACCACCGGCATGTGGAAGGTCTGCGCCAGGTCCACGAAGCGCGTCACCTTGGCGCAGGCATCGGCGGTCCAGCTTCCCGCATAATGGAAGGAGTCGCCGGCCATGACCGCCACCGGCAACCCGTCCAGCCGTGCCAGGCCGGTGATGACGGGCTTGCCGAAATTGCGGGAGAGTTCGAAGAAGCTGCCGGCATCCACCACGCTCTCGATGATCGGCCGCATCCGGTAGGGCTGGCGGATGTTGCGCGGCACCGCGGAGAGCAGCTTCTCCACCCGCCGTGCCGGATCATCCTCGGAGGGCGTGCGCTTCGGCAGTTCGAAGACCGAGGAGGGCAGGTAGGAGAGGAAGCGGCGGGCGGCCTCGAAGGCGTCCTCCTCGTTTTCCGCCGCATGGTCGATGGCGCCGGATTTGGTCTGGATTTCCCAGCCGCCCAGATCCTGCTTGGAGAATTGCTGCGCGCCCAGCGCGTTCACCACCGGCGGCCCGGCGACGAACATCGCCCCGGTATCCTTGGTCATGATGGAGAAATGCGTCGCCGCCAGCCTTGCCGCGCCCAGGCCCGCGACCGAGCCGAGGCCGAGCCCGACCACCGGCACCAGCGACAGGTTCTCCCCGGTGTGGTGATAGAGCCAGGTGCCGCCGACACCGCCGGGCAGGTTGGCGCGGCCGGTCGTCTCGATGGTCTTCACCGAACCGCCGCCGCCCGAGCCTTCGATGAGGCGGATGATCGGCAGGCGGAGATCGGCCGCCATGCGCTCCGCCATGATGGGCTTGTCGCGGATGGTGGCGTCGGCGCTGCCGCCGCGCACGGTGAAATCGTCGCCGACGATCACCACCGGGCGGCCGTCCACCTCGCCGCGGCCCATGACGCAATTGGAGGGGGTGAAGCCCTTCAGGTTGTTCTCGGCATCGTATTCCGCCTTGCCGGCGATGGCGCCGATTTCGCGGAAGCTGCCGGGGTCCAGCATCTTCGCCACCCGCTCCCGCACCGTCAGGCGGCCGCCGGCATGCTGGCGGGCCACCTTGTCGCGGCCGCCCATCTCGCGGGCAAGCGCCTCGCGGTGGCGCAGCTCATCCAGTTCCGGTTGCCAGCTCATGCCGCTGCCCTCCGGGCGATGAAGTCGAGCGTCGCGGCGGCGCATTGCGCCGCATGGGTTGCCGCGACGTGGTAGCTGTCGCCCGGTATCACCATCAGTTCCGATCCCCTGATCCGTTTCTGCCATTCGCGCGTCGCCTCGACACTGCCGAGGCCGCTGCCATCCGTGGTGACGACCAGGGTCGGGCAGGCGATGCCCCCCAGGTCGCCCCGCACATCCAATGCCGGCACGGTGCCGATTAAGCCAATCTGGGTCGAGAGCGGCGTGGCCCCCATCAGCTTCGCCCACCCCTCCATCATCGCCGGCGGGCAGGCGCTGCCAAGCCTGCCCGGCATGGTCCAGCGTGCCCAGCTTTCCACCCCGTGCTCCCTGATATGGAGCATCCAACTGGCATGGCGGTCGCCCAGCGAGTCCTGGCCGCTGACCAGCGTGCCGAGCAGGGTGAGGGAGCGAACCCTGCCCGGATGGCGTGCCGCCAGCCGCATGGCGATCGGTCCGGCGACCTTGGCCGCCACCAGATGGAAGCGGCCCAGGCCGAGATGGTCTGCCAGGGCGATGAAATCCGCCACCAGCCCGTCCAGCGACCAGGGATGGTCGAGCGGCATCGGAGTGGAACGGCCGAAGCCGCGCATGTCCGGCCGCACCACCCGCATGTGCCGGCCCAGCAGCGGCATCCAGCCATTCCAGGCCTCGCCGCTTTCGGCATTGCCGTGCAGCAGCAGGGCGGCTTCGGGCTTCTCCCAGGCATCGGCGAAGCATTCGTCGCGGTAGTGCATCGCCAGCCCGTCGGTGGCGGTGAAGATGGGCATGGCTGGCTCCTCAATCCGGCTGGATGCCGGCTTCGCGCACCACCCGGCCCCATTTGGCGATGTCGGCGCGGATAATGGCGGCGAATTGCTCGGGCGTGTTCGGTGCCGGGTCGGCACCGTGGCGGGCGAGCTGGGCGCGGATCTCCGGCTCCGCCAGGATCGCCACCACCTCGCGGTTCAGCCTTTCGATGACCGGGCGTGGCGTGCCGGCGGGGGCCAGCAGCCCGTTCCAGCCCATCACCTCGTAGCCGGGCAGGGCGGCCTCCGCGATGGTCGGGACATCCGGAAGTGTCGCCAGGCGGCTGGGGGTGGAGACCCCGATGGCGCGCACCTGGTTGCCGGCCAGCAGCGGCAGGGTGGTGATGGGCGGGTCGAGGAACATCGCCACCTCTCCCTTGATGACCGCGGCATGGGCTTCCGGCGCGGCGCGGAAGGGCACATGCACCATCTCCAGCCCGGCCATGGAGCGGAACAGCTCCGCCGCAAGATGCGCCAGGCTGCCGCTGCCGACCGAGGCGTAGTTCAGCCTTTCCCGCTTCGCCCGGGCGATGAGGCCGGCCACGTCGCGGTCCGGCCCGTCGCGCGGCACCAGCATCACCAGGGCGACGGTGGTGACGATGCTGATCGGCGCCAGGTCGCGTTCGGTGTCGTAGGGCAGGCGGGCCTTCAGCGCCGGGTTCACCGGATGGCTGGGATAGACCATCAGCAGGGTGGTGCCGTCCGGCCGGGCCCGCACCACAGCCTCGGTGCCGATGATGCCGCTGGCGCCGGGCCGGTTGTCCACCACCACGGGCTGGCCGAGCCGCTGCGAAAGCCGGTTGGCGATGATCCGGGCCAGGATGTCCGTGATGCCCCCGGCGCCGGTCGGCACCACGATGCGGATCGGCCGGTCGGCAGGCAATTCCTGCGCGAAACCGATGGCCGGAGCAGCGAGGGCGGCCGCCCCGGCAAGTGCGGCACGGCGAGGCAGTGGCGTCATTGGCGTTTCTCCCGGCGCCACTCTCCCGCGCATGGCGTCTCCGCTCAAGCCATGCCCCTGCCCGCAATCGTGGCGGCGGCTCCCAGGTCTTTAGCCATAACCTTAACTATAAGCCGGAAGCATCAGGTTCAAAGGGAAACAGCCTGCGGCATCGGCGATCTGCCGGCACTTCCCGCATGCACGAAGTTCCCTGTTCTCCTGCGGATATGTCGTCTTGTTCCTGTTTATTCGGCATTTCCTCTTGCGGCCCTGCCCCTGTTCGGGTGAAATCCTGCCACGGAACGACCGCATTTGGTTGATGCGCGGTATCAGGATTTCGTGCGAAATTCCTGATATTGCCGCAAATCACCAATAGCGAAGCAGGGCGGCGCCTTTCCTGAGCCAGCGGCTGCGCCGAAGCCCGGTGCCAGCCGGGCCGCCTGATACCCTCTCGCCCCCCGGGCGT
>JAEWCI010000387.1 GCA_023390705.1 Pseudomonadota bacterium | reverse complement strand
GAGGACACGAGGGCGATCAGCGCGCCGGCCAGAGCGGCTGGCCGTTCGGGCCCTTCACCTGCGCGGCCCAGGCGGCGCGCACGGCATCCTTCACCGTTGCCGGCAGCGGGATGTATTCCAGCTCCTGCGCCAGCTTGTCGCCGTTCTTGTAGGCCCAGTCGAAGAAGCGCATCACGTTCGTCGCGCGCTCGGCATCGGTGGGGTTGGTCGGCAGCAGGATGAAGCTGGGGGAAACGATCGGCCAGGATGTCTCGCCCTGCTGGTCGATCAGGCTGGCGGCGAAGCCGGGCACGTTCCAGTTGGCATTGGATGCCGCGGCGATGAAGGCTTCCTGGGTCGGCTTCACGAACTGCCCGGCCTTGTTGCGGATCTGCGTCGTCACCAGGCGGTTGGTGACGGCATAGGCGTTCTCGACATAGCCGATGGCGCCGCGGGTGTTGCGCACCGTGCCGGCCACGCCCTCGTTGCCGCGCGCGCCGGTGCCGGCAGGGAAACGGACCGAGGTGCCGACGCCGACCTTCTGCTTCCATTCCGGCGACACCGCCGCAAGGTAGGAAACCCAGACGAAGGTCGTGCCGGAACCATCGGCGCGATAGACCGGGGCGATGGCGAGGTTCGGCAGGGTGACGCCGCGGTTCATTTCGACGATGCGGGCGTCGTTCCACTTGGTGATCTTGCCGAGGTAGATATCGGCCAGCATCTCGCCACTGAAGCGAAGCTGCTCGTTCTCCACGCCCGGGATGTTCACGATGGCGACCAGCGATCCCATCACGGTGGGGAATTGCAGCAGCTTGTGCTGTTCAAGCTGTTCGGCCGGCAGCGGCGCGTCGGAGGCGCCGAAATCCACCGTGCGGTTGCGGATCTGGTTGATGCCGGCACCTGAACCAACCGACTGGTAGTTGAGCTGAATGTTGACCCCGCTGCGCGCCGCCTCGGCCCATTTCTGATAGGCCGGGTTCGGGAAGCTCGCTCCGGCGCCGGTGATCTGCGCCGCCTGGGCGGTGGCCAGGCCCGGCACCAGGGTTGCAGCGGCGCCGGCCAGCAGGAAGGAACGTCGGTTCACGCGTCTTCTCCGTCAATTGCGGGCCGGGGCGATTTTCGCGCCCCGGCCCTTCGCGCCCTTACTAGTATCGCCACAGGTCAGTCATATTGCAGTTCGATGACTCTTTTATGACAGCCGGCACCGGCCTCAGCGGTACCAGGCGGGCGCCCGCTTCTGGCGGAAGGCCGCCAGCCCCTCCTTCCCCTCGGCCGAGGCGCGCTGGGTCCAGCCCTCATGCGCCAGCATGGCCACCTGGCGGGCATCCAGCTTCAGCCCGTTCGCCGCAAGGAAGCTGTCCTTGGTCATGGCAATGGCGCTGGGGGAGGAGCGCAGCGTCTCGTCGATGATGTGCGCCAGCCGGGCCTCGATGGCATCCTCCGCCACCACTTCGTGCACCAGGCCGATGCGCTGGGCCTCGGCGGCGTCGAAGCGCTCGCCGGTCAGGGCGTAGCGGCGGGTCTGCCGCAGGCCGAGCGCATCCACCATGTAGGTCGAGATCGGGGTGGGGGCGACACCGACCCGAACCTCGGTGATGCCGAAGATCGCTTCCGGAGTCGCCAGCGCGACATCCACGCAGCAGGCGATGCCAACGCCGCCGCCGAAGCAGGCGCCCTTGATGACGGCAAAGGTCGGCTTGGGAAATTCGTTCAGCAACTGCATCGCCCGGATGGTGGTGAGCGAGGCCTGGTAATTGGCTTCCGGCGGGTATTCCGCTACCTCGGCCAGCCAATTGATGTCGGCGCCGGCCTGGAAATGCTTGCCGGCACCGCGGATCACCAGGGCGCGCACCGCGGGGTCGTCCCGCAGCGTCTCAAGGCCGGCGATCACCCCTTCAAGCAGCGCGGCATTGTAGGCATTGCCGAATTGCGGGCGGTTCAGCGTGGCGGTGGCGATGCCCCTGGCATCGGTGCTGAGCAGGACGGGGCTGTCTTCGGCCATGGCGACTCTCCCGGGTTGTGGTGCGGCCATGTATCGGCCGATCCGGCGGGCCGGCAATGCGCTGGCGCAATCGCTTTGACGGCGAGGTGACAACGCGGCAGGCTGGCGGAAAGAACATGGAGGAGCGCGTCCATGGATCTGCGGCTCACGCGTCGTCTGCTGTTGGGCGGGGTGCTGGCCACCCCTGCCCTGCCCGCCCGCGCCGCCTGGCCGGACCGCCCCGTGCGCCTGGTGCATGGCTTCGGCCCCGGCGGCAACCCGGACATCATCGGCCGCATCATGGCCGCCCGCCTTTCGGAACTGCTGGGCCAGTCCTTCGTGGTGGAGCCGCGCCCCGGGGCCAGCGGCATCCCCGCTTCCGAGATGGTCGCCCGAAGCCGGCCGGACGGCCACGCCCTGGTTATCCTGACCGGCGGCCATGGCGTCTCGGCCGCCATCACCGCCCGGCTGCCCTTCGACCCCGTCCGGGATTTCGGCTTCGTCAGTATGCTGACCGAATTCCCGTTGATGCTCGCCACCCGCCCGGACCACCCGGCGGCCGGCATGGCGGAGATGATCGCCCTGGCCCGGTCCCGCAGCCGGCCGATGTTCTGGGGTTCCGGCGGTGGCCGCTCCACCACCCAGGGGCTCTCGGGGGAGTTGCTGAACATCATGGCCGAAACCGAGATCGCCCATGTTCCCTACCAGGGCGTCGCCGGCGCGCATGCCGACCTGCTGGCCGGGCGGCTGGACTTCCTGCTGGAGACGCCGATCACCCTGCTGCCGCCTGTGCAGCAGGGCCGGATGCGGGCGCTGGCGGTCACCAGCCTCACCCGCTACCCGCCCCTGCCCGATGTACCGACCATGCAGGAAAGCGGGCTGCGGGGCTATGAGGCCACGTCCTGGCTCGGCATCGCCGGCCCGGCCGGGCTGCCGGCGGATGTCGTCGCCCGGCTGAACGCCGCCTGCGCCGCCGTGCTGGCCGAGCCCGAGCCGGCGGCACGGCTGCGCGGCCTGGGCAATGTGGTGCGCCATTCCAGCCCGGAGGAATTCCGCGGCCGCGTCGCCGCCGATGTGGCGAAATGGACCGAGGTGGTCATCCGCGCCCAGATCGAGCGTGGCTGACCGGAGATTCAGGGAGAAACGACAATGGCAAGCCCGCCTGCGGCCAACCTGACCCATATGGGCATCTATGTCCGCGACCTGCCGCGGATGAAGGAATTCTACACCGGCGTGCTGGGCCTGATCGTCAGCGACGAGGGCCATGTGCCGCGGCTCGGCGCCGACATCGTCTTCATGAGCGCCGATCCCAAGACGCACCACCAGGTGGTTCTGGTCAGCGGCCGGCCGGAAAGCGCCACCTACACCACGGTGATGCAGATCTCCTTCACCGTGCCCTCCCTGGCCGAGCTGCGCCGCGTGCGCGACCGGGCGATGGCCGCCGGGGCGACCAATTTCCGCCCGGTCAGCCATGGCAATGCCTGGTCGGTCTATTTCAATGACCCCGAGGGCAATGTCATCGAGGTCTATCTCGACAGCCCCTTCCATGTGCCGCAGCCGCATGGCGTGCCGCTCGACCTCGACAAGAGCGACGAGGAGATCCTGGCCGAGACCGAGGCGCATTGCCGCGCCGACCCTGGCTTCATGCCGCGCGCCGAATGGGAGAAGCAGCAGGCCAGGCGGCTCGGCGTGACGGTCTGAGCGGCCCCGATGACCGGAGGGCCGCATGGCCCGAAGGTCTGAATCGGTGTCGCCAGGATACCAGCCATCCGGTCGGCGGAGGGCTGCACGGCCCGCAGCCGTGAACCGGGTGGCGAGGCGCAACTCGTCCACACCCCCGTTGCCCGGGGCATCCGCTTCGGGCATGGGGCAGCATGGACCTTGAAGCCGAGTACAACAACCGGGCGCGAGTGCCGGACAGCGCGGCGATCATCGCCGGCTGGGCGCACGATGCCGCGGCCTGGCGGGCGGCGCATCCCCAGGCGGAATACGCCCTGGCCTATGGCGCGGGAGAGCGCGAGAGGCTGGACCTGTTCTGGCCGGATACCGGGCGGCAGGCGCCGATCGCCCTCTTCATCCATGGCGGCTACTGGCAGGCACTGGACCGCGGCTTCTTCAGCCATCTCGCGCGCGGGCTGAACGCGCATGGGGTGGCGCTGGCCATCCCCTCCTACGACCTCTGCCCGGCGGTGACCCTGGCCCGGATCACCGACCAGATGCGCCGGGCCTGCGCCTTCCTCTACAGGCGCCATGGCCGCCCCCTGCTGGCCAGCGGCCATTCCGCCGGCGGCCATCTCACCGCCATGCTGATGGCGACCGACTGGCCGGCGCTGGACCCTGCCCTGCCCGCGCGGCTGGTGCCGGCGGGGCTGCCGATCTCCGGGGTGTTCGAACTGGCGCCGCTGCTGCCGACCAGCATCAACCGCGCCCTGCGGCTGGACGCCGCCGAGGCCGCCGCGCTCTCGCCCCGCTTCCTGCCGCCGCCGGGCGGCGCGCTGCATGTCGCGGTGGGCGGCGCCGAGAGCGGTGAATTCCTCCGCCAGAGCCGCGACTTCGCCGCCGCCTGGGGCGGCGGGCTGGAGGCCATTCCCGGCCTCAACCATTTCACGGTATTGGAGCCGCTGGCCGATCCGGCCGGCAGCCTGGCCACCCGCGCGGCGGCCATGGCG
>JAEWCI010000362.1 GCA_023390705.1 Pseudomonadota bacterium | reverse complement strand
GGGCCAGGGGCAGCGGCCGGCGGCGCGCCACCGCCTCCATTCCCACCCAGAGCAGCGGGCCGCGCCACAGCCAGTGCGGGCGCGCGCCCGCCGGCTCTGTGCCTTCGGAAAGAAGGGTCAGGTCCAGCTCGTCACCCTGCAGCCGGCGCACCAGTTCGTAGGATGGGGCGCAGATCACCTCCACCTGCACCGCCGGGTGGCTGGCGGCGAAGCGGGCCAGGATGCCGGGCAGCCAGCGCAGCGCGTAATCGTCCGGGGAGCCGAGGCGGACCTGGCCGGCCATGGAAGGTTCGCGGAAGCTGGCCAGGATTTCGTCGTTCAGCGCCAGCAGGCGCCGGGCGCGTTCCAGCAGCCATTCGCCATGGCGGGTCGGCTCCACCCCGCGCGGGCCACGCACGAGCAGGGGCTGGCCGAGCATCTCCTCCAGCCGGCGGATCTGCATGGAAACGGCGGATTGGGTACGGCCCACGGCCTGGGCGGCACGGGTGAAGCTGCCGCCTTCGGCGATCAGCACGAAGGAGCGCAGCAGGTCGGGATCGAGCCCGGGCGGCAGGGCGAGCATGGCAGGCACCTCCGCCGACATATCAAGAGCGTTGATGGCTCCCGTCAATGCAATTCGTTTTTCTTATTTCGGCGGCAGGCGCAGCTTCCCGGTGCCAGGGCGGCCGATAACCGCCGCCCCATGCCGCAACGGAGGAGTCACATGGCCATCCTGCATGCCATCCCCCTGCCCCGGTTCGCCTGGCGCCGCCCGGCGCTGCCGCCGCTGGCGGCGATGTGGCGCGCGATGGTCACCCGCCGGCAATTGGCGCGAATGGACGACCGCATGCTGCGCGACATCGGTATCAGCCGTGCCGAGGCGCTGCACGAGGCCGAACGCACCCCCTGGGACATCGAGACGCGGCGCTGATCCGGGCCGGCGCCGCTATTCCAGGGCGGCGTCCAGGCTGATCTCGGCATTCAGCACGCGGGAAACCGGGCAGGTCGCCTTGGCGTCCTCGGCCAGGCGCCTGAATTCCTCGGCCGGCATGCCGGGCACCCGGCCACGCAGGGTCAGCGCCACCGCGGCGATCTTCCAGCCACCCGCCTCCTGCTCCATCCCGACCTTGGCCTCGGTGCGCAGGCTTTCCGGCGCATGCCCGGCACCGGAGAGCTTGAAGGCCAGCGCCATGGTGAAGCAGCCGGCATGGGCGGCGGCGATCAGCTCCTCCGGGTTGGTGCCCTGGCCATCGCCGAAGCGGGCATTGAAGGAATAGGGCGTGTCGCGCAGCGTGCCGCTCTGGGTGGTCAGGTTGCCCCTGCCCTCCTTCCCCGTGCCCTGCCATTGCGCGCTGCCGCTGCGGTGGATGCTGGCCATGGCGGTCCTCCCTTCACTGAGGCCCGGCATGTGGGGTGGCGGCCGGTTCCCGCACGCCCCACGGCGATAGCGGCTGCGTGAGGCCGCTATTCCGCCGCCGACAGGCCCTGGCCATGCGGCTGCCCCTGGCGCCGCATTTCCGCCAATTCGGCCCGCAGTGCCGCCACTTCGGCGCGCAGCACCGCGATCTCCTCGCCCACCGGGTCGCAGGGCGGGTCGAGCAGCCCATAGCCCGGCGAGGGCGCCGGGGCGGCCCGGGCCGGCATCACCCGGTGCTCATGCGGTGGCCGGGCGGGGATGCCGATGACGGTCTCGCCCGGCGGCACCTCCACCGTCACCACGGCATTGGCCCCGATGCGCGCCCCGGCGCCGATGGTGATCGGCCCCAGCACCTGCGCCCCGGAGCCGATTGCCGCGCCGTCCCCGATGGTCGGGTGGCGCTTGCCGCCCGGCCCGGCGCGGTTGGCCAGGCTGAGCCCGCCCAGCGTGACGCCGTGGTAGATCAGCACGTCGTCGCCGACCTCCGCCGTCTCGCCGATCACCACGCCCATGCCGTGGTCTATGAACAGCCGCCGGCCGATCTTCGCCCCGGGATGGATCTCGATGCCGGTGACGAAGCGGCTGGTGTGGGAGATCACGCGCGCCAGCCCGCGCAGCCCCAGCCTGTAGAGCGCATGCGCCGGCCGGTGCAGCAGCACCGCATGCAACCCGGCATAGCAGGTGATGGCCTCCAGCCAGCTCGGCCGCGCCGGGTCGCGGGCACGGATGGTGCGGGCGAGTTCGATGAGTTCCATCAAGACCTCATGCCAGCCAGGGTGGCACCGGCAGTCCGCGTTCCCGCAGGAATTCCGGATTGAACAGCTTGCTCTGATAGCGCGCCCCGCCGTCGCAGAGCACCGTCACGATGGTATGGCCGGGTCCCATCTGGCGCGCCACCTGGATGGCGGCGGCGACATTGATGCCGGCCGAGCCGCCGACCGAAAGCCCCTCATGGATCTGCAGGTCGAAGACCTGTTCCAGCGCCTCCGGGTCCGGCACCTGCACCGCGTCGTCGATCATCGAGCGGAAGGGTTCCAGGTTGCCCGGCACCCGTGCCGCCTGGCCAATGCCCTCGGTGATGGAATTGCCCTCGGCCTTCAGCGTACCGGTCTTCACCCAGGAGAACAGCGCGCTGCCCATCGGGTCGGCCAGCACGATGCGGACCTTCGGGTTGCGCGCCTTCAGCGCCCTCGCCGTGCCGGCCAACGTGCCGCCGGTGCCGCAGGAACAGGTGAAGGCGTCGATCCTCCCGCCGGTCTGCGCCCAGATCTCCGGCCCGGTGGTCGCCTCATGCGCCGCGCCATTGGCCAGGTTGTCGAACTGGTTGGCCCAGATCACCCTTTCGCCGGCGGCGGCCATCTCCTCGGCAAGCCGGCGGCTGACATGCACGTAATTGCCGGGATCGGCATAGGGCTTGGCGTCGCACAGCCGCAGATCGGCACCTATCATGCGCAGGAAGTCCAGCTTCTCCCGGCTCTGCGTGCGCGGCACCACGATGACGGCGCGGTAGCCGCGGGCATTGGCCACCAGCGCCAGGCCGATGCCGGTATTGCCGGCAGTGCCCTCCACCACCGTGCCGGGCTGGCCCGGCACCAGCAGGCCGCGGCGCTCGGCGTCCTCGATGATGCCGAGGGCGGCACGGTCCTTCACGCTGCCGCCGGGCTGCATGAATTCCGCCTTGCCGAGGATGGTGCAGCCGGTTGCTTCGCTGGCGCGGCGCAGCCGGATCAGCGGCGTGTTGCCGACGGCACCGGCGAAGCCTTCGACGATCCGCATCGGAGTCGGGGTGGAGTCGCTCACGGACATGGCTCCGGATGAATTCGTGATGCTTGGTTGCGGGCGAATGGATTCAAGGGGCTCGGCGGCGGTCTTCGCCAGTACCCGGGCAGCGGCACGGGTTGGAGGACAGATGAGGCTTGACGGCAGCCGGTCCGCTACGGGAACATAAAGCGAACATCACCATGTCCCAACCCTCCTCCCTCTTCCCCGGCATGGACCGGCCCGCCCTGCTCGCCGCGCTGCGTGCCCGCATCGCGCGGCTGGAACGTGGCGGCGGCCACGCAGCCGGGGACAGCCTGCCTCTCTGCGCGGCGATAGACCAGTGGCTTCCGGATGGTGGCCTGCCCCGCGCCGCGGTGCATGAGGTGCTGGCCGCTGCCCCCGGCGCCGCTGCCGGGTTTTGCGCCCTGTTGCTCGCCCGCGCCAGGGGAACCGTGCTGTGGATCGCCGCCGAGCCGGATGCCTGGCCGCCCGGGCTGGCGCGCTTCGGCCTGTCGCCGGCGGATCTCGTGCTGGTGCAGGCGCCGCGCCCGGCCGATGGGCTATGGGCGATGGAGGAGGCGCTGCGC
>JAEWCI010000343.1 GCA_023390705.1 Pseudomonadota bacterium | reverse complement strand
CTGAGGCCCCGGAGCCCATGTCCGCATACCGTATATTGACCTTGGCCCGCAGAAGTGGTCCGCCGGAGCCATGAACCGGTGGATGCTGCCAGGGGGGCGCGGATGACCGAAGGAACGCCAGAGCGCTTCGTCGTGATCTCCCAGGGCATGACGCCCTGGGCCGGCCTGGCCGAGGGTCTTGACGGCGTAAAGGAGACGCTCCTGCGGCTGCTGGCGGGCGATCCCGCAGAGGCGCTTCTCGGCGAGGTTGCCGCCGCCATCGCCTCGCTTGACGATCCGGCAGCCTGGGCGGTGCATGGGGCCGGCGACGGGCGCCCCTACTGGCATTGGTGGCATGGGCATGAGGGCGGATCGGTGACGGTGCAGCGCCTCACCGAAGCGACGCCGGCCCGGGCGGATGCCGCGCGCCTGCGGGCGGCCCTGGCCGATACCGTCGCCGCGCTGACCGACTGCGCCCAGGATCTCCGGCGGCTGGCAGGGGCTGGCGAGGGTGCCTATGTCTTCAGGTCCCGGTCATCCGTCATGCCAACTACTCCCCTGGGCGACTCCGAAGGGTTCGCCTGAAGCCATCGGGGTGCGCGGGAGGCGGGCGGGAAAGGCTGCGGCACGGGGCCGGGCGGCCGCGTTGGGTTCGGATGCGGCGAAGCACCGCCCGGCAACGGCGCCCTCCTGCCGGCGCATTGCCGGGAGCAGGCCGCCAATCCTCCCGGCCGGGGCAATGGATGCCCGCTGGAGGCGCGCAACCATTACATCGCTTGAATAACTTGGGGTTGATCAGTATTAAGCACTGTCCTGCGAAAAGCATGAACGGCGATGATATTTCATGTGCCGACCGTCGTGGCGCTAGGCTCTCTGCTGATAGGACTCCTGGGTTGCCTCTTGTTTTTCCTTTGGCTTGGAAGCCGGAGGGAAACCGAAATCGCCTGGTGGAGCCTTTCCTACGGCTGCATCGCATTCGGCCTGACCCTGCTGACGGTGGCGGAAGGCTGGCCTTCCTGGGCAGCGAATGGGGGCAACGCCTTCATCCTGTGGGGCGCCGGGTTGACCTGGGGCGGCCTGCGCGCCCTTGCGGGCCGCACCATCCGTTGGGAGGTCATGCTTGCGGGGGGCTTGCTCTGGCTCCTGGCATGCACGGTTCCTGTCTTCCTGGAGCAAATTGCCCTGCGCATGGCGCTGCGGTCGGCGATCGGCGTGGCCTATGCGCTTCTCATGGTCATCGAATTCGCCTCGCTCCGTGGTGAGAGGCCGCTTACCCATTGGCTGGCGATGGTCCTTGCCGGGCTGCATGGCATGTTCAGCGGGGTATTCGGCATCAGCGCCGTTCTGTTCGGCGCGGGCGGCACGGCGGCCGCCCAGGATTTTCCCGTCGTCCGCCTCATTGCCCTGGAAGGCATCGGCTACAGTCTTCTCATGGGATTCGCGCTGCTCGCCCTTTCGAAGGAGCAGGTGGCGGCGCGCCACAGGGCTGCGGCGGCGATCGACCCCCTGACCGGCCTGCTGAACCGCAGGGCCTTCGCCGAGGAGGCCAGCAAGGCCCTTGTCGATGCCAGTGGAACGGCCTTGCTGGTTTTCGACCTCGACCACTTCAAGCAGATCAATGACCGGTTCGGCCATCCGGCCGGCGACCAGGCCCTGCAGGTCTTCGCCCGTGTTGCAGCCGGCAGCATCCGCTCCGGCGACATCATCTCACGCCTTGGCGGCGAGGAGTTCGCGGCGATCCTGCGGAATGCGGACCCTGACACCGCGCTGTCCGTCGCGCACCGGATACGCCTGACTTTCGCCAGGGAGGCGGCCGCGATCGGCGATGGCGCGGTATCGGTCAGCGTCGGCGTCGCGATGGTAAGGGATGGCGCCGATCTCGATGCCCTGCTTCTGGAGGCCGACAACGCCCTCTACAGGGCGAAGGCGATGGGGCGGAACCGGGTCGTATCCCAATTCTGCGCTGCCTGAGGCCGGCGGCGCCGCTGCCGACGCAGGCTTGGCCATGTTGTCGGGCTGGCCGAAGAGAGCCCAGGCATGCGGGAAGTCCAGGCTGTGCGCGAAATCACAGAATTCGCCTGCCGGAACGGGCAGTGAGGCACAGTTACACAGTGCCGGTTGGACGGCCGCTACATGTCACCGTGGAAAATTTCTGGAAATCGGCCTTTTGGTTGGTGGGCGCACAAGGACTCGAACCTTGGACCCGCTGATTAAGAGTCAGCTGCTCTACCAACTGAGCTATGCGCCCGCCAGGGATGCCGCAGCACCCCGGGCCGGGCGCGGTTTCTAGCGTCCGCTGCGGGTTTGTCCAGCCCCTTCGCGCAGCAATCGGCGCCCTGGCCCATTATTCCCGCGCCGGCCCGAATTCCGCGTCCCGGTGGATATGGACCGAAAGCAGCAGGCCGAAGCCCAGCATGGTGGTCAGCATGGCCGAACCGCCGTGCGAAATCAGCGGCAGCGGCACCCCGCCCACGGGGATGGAGCCGGTCACCATGGCCACGTTGACGAAGACATAGAGGAAGAAATTGGTCCCCAGCCCCACCGCCAGCAGGCGGCCGAACTGGTGGCGGCAGCGGAAGGCCGTCAGGTAGCAGAAACCCACCACCAGCAGCAGCAGGCCCAGAACGGTCAGCGCCCCCACCAGGCCGAATTCCTCGGCGATCATGGTGAAGATGAAGTCGGTCTGCTTTTCCGGCAGGAAGTTCAGGTGGCCCTGGGTGCCCTGCAGGAAGCCCTTGCCCCAAAGCCCACCGGAACCCAGCGCGATCTTGGACTGGATGATGTTGTAGCCGGCGCCCAGGGGGTCGCTTTCCGGGTCCAGGAAGGTGGTGATGCGCGCCCGCTGGTAGTCGTGCAGGTGCTGGTAGGCGATGGGCGCCGCCACCGCCACGCCGCCCGCCGCCAGGGCGAATTTCCACCACCGCACCCCGGCCGCCCAGAACACCGCCGCGCCGACCATGCCGGTGATCAGCGCCGTGCCCAGATTGGGCTGCTTGAGGATCAGCCCCACCGGCAGCAGGACGGCCAGCGCCGGCGGCACCAGGAACAGCGGGTTGCCCATCCGCTCCCAGCTCGCCCGCCGGAACCAGGCCGCCAGGCCCAGCACCAGCACGATCTTCATCAGCTCCGAAGGCTGCAATTGCAGGGGGCCGATATCAATCCAGCGTTGCGCCCCCTTGCCGATATTGCCGTGCAGCAGCACCAGCACCAGCAGCGCGATGCCGCCGGCATAGGCCACCCAGGCGAAGCGGGCGATGATGCGGATATCCACCAGCGCGATGGAAAGCATCAGCACCAGGCCGAAGGCGAAGCGCAGCGCGTGCTTGGCGGCATAGGGTTCCGGCGCGCCGCCGCCGGCGGAATAGAGCGCGACATAGCCCACCGCCGCCACGGCGCAGAGCAGCAGCACGAAGCTCCAGGGTATCCGCCACAATTTCTGCAGCAGCCCGTTGCCGCGGTCGCGGGTCAGCAGCCGGCGCTCGAAGGTGCCGCTCATGGCCGCGCGCCTCCCTGGGCATCCGCCACCCGCGCGCCAGGGCCGGTGCGGAAGCGGCTGAACGCCTCCACCAGCACCTCGCGGGCCAGCGGCGCCGCGGCGCCGGAGCCGCTGGTGCCGTGCTCGACGATCACGCTGCAGGCGAAGAGCGGATTGTCATAGGGGGCGAAGGCGACGAACAGGGCGTGCGGCCGCCATTCCCGCGGCATGTTCTCCGCCCTGTAGCCGCGCTCCCGCTGCTCGCGCGTGACGCGGCGGACCTGGGTGGTGCCGGTCTTGCCGGCCAGGGCACCGAATTCGCCCGGCAGGCGGGCGCCACGGGCGGTGCCGCCCGCCTCGTTCACCACCGCCCACATGGCTTCCCGCACCAGGCGCAGGTCACGTTCCGCGATACCGAGGCTGGGCCATTCCTCCGCCCGGCCGCCGCGCACCGGCCGGCCGCCTATCGCCCGGGTCAGATGCGGCTGCACCGCCCGCCCGGTGGCCAGCCGGGCCGTCATGGTCGCCAGGGCCAGCGGGGTGATCTGGTAAAAGCCCTGGCCGATGCCGTGCACCACCGTATCGCCCAGGTTCCAGGGCTTGCCCTGGGCTTGGCGCCAGGCGCGGGTCGGCACCAGGCCACGCCGGGCGCCCGGCAGTTCGATATCGAGATCGACGCCCAGGCCGAAGCGGTTGGCCATGGCGGCGATGCGGTCGATGCCGACGCGCTTGGCCATTTCGTAGAAATACACGTCGCAGGAAAGCTTGATGGCGGAACGCAGATCCACCGAGCCATGGCCATAGCGGGCATGGCAGTGGAAGCGGGTATCGCCCAGGTCCATATGGCCGGGGCAGAAGACGCGGTCGGCCGGCGTCGCCACCCGTGCCTCCAGCGCCGCCAGCCCGCCCATCATCTTGAAGGTGGAGCCAGGGGCGTAGAGCCCGTTGGTCGCCTTGTTGATCAGCGGCGTGGCGCGGTTGCGCGTCCATTCCCGCCACTGCGCGGCGGAAACCCCGGCGTTGAAAAGATTGGGGTCGAAGGAAGGCTGGGAGGCCATGGCCAGCACCTCGCCGTTCCGCGCATCCAGCAGCACCACGCTGGTGCCTTCCTGGATCCTGCGGCGGACCGCCTTCTGCAATTCGGCATCCACCGAAAGCTGCACTTCCTGCCCCGGCACGCCCTCGCGCCGGTCCAGTTCCCGGATGACGCGGCCGACGGCGTTCACCTCCAGCTGCACCGCGCCGGCGCGGCCGCGCAGTGCCAGGTCGTGGTGCCGCTCGACCCCGGCGCGGCCGACCCGGATGCCGGGCAATTCCAGCAGCGGGTCACCATCCATGTCGCGTTCCGCCGGCGGGGCGACATAGCCGACGATATGCGCAAGGTGCTCGGCTTCCGGGTAGAGCCTGGTGGTGCCGACATCGATCAGGATGCCCGGCAGGTCCGGCGCATTCACCTCGATCCGCGCCATTTCCTCCCAACTGAGGAATTCGCGCACCGTCACCGGCACGAAGCGGCGGCGGCGGCGGACCTCGCGTTCGATCCGCGCCCGCTCATGCTCCTGCAGCGGCACGATGCGGGAGAAGGTTTCCAGCGTGGCGCCGACATCCTGGGTCTGCTCCGCCACCAGCAGGGCGCGCCAGTTCAGCCGGTTGCCCGCCACCACCCTGCCCTGCCGGTCCAGCACCCGGCCGCGCGGCGGCGGGATCAGCCGGGCGGAGACGCGGTTCTCCTCGGCCAGCGTCGCATAGCGCTCGCCCTCCAGCATCTGCAGCCGGTAGAGCCGGCTGCCGAGGAAGCCGAACAGGCCAAGCTGCGCGGCACCGAGCAACAGGGCGCGCCGGGTGAAGACGCTACGCCGCAGCTCCTCCTCCCGCCGCACGCCGCGCAGCCCCCTGCCGGCGCCGATGCCCCGCGCCCGGCCGATCTCGAAGCGGAACCGCCGCAGCCAGCTCACGACGCGCTCTCCGCGACGCTTTTCATGGCGCGCTCTCCGCGACGCTCTTCATGGCGCGCTCTCCGCGAAGCTCTTCATGGCGCGCTCTCCGCGCGACGCATCGCTTCATGCGCCCGGGTCAGCAGATAGGCGAGGCAGGGATAGAGGCCGGCGGTCAGGCCCACCTGGGCCAGGCCCGGCGGCAGCGGCGGCAGCCGCCAGCCGAGCAGGGCCTGCAGCACCCAGCCAAGCCCCGCCGCGCCGATGGCGAAGCCGCAATAGACCAGCCAGACCGCCAGGAAGCTCCGCCGTGCCAGGAAGGGCCGCCAGCGCGCCGCCAGGCCATGCGCCACCAGCAGGACGAAGACGCCCGCACCCACCGGCGCCATGGTCAGCAGGTCCTGCAGCAGCCCCAGGCCGAATACCGCCGGCGGCGGCAGTGCCGCCGGGCGGAACACCGACCAGAAGAAGACGCAGGGCAAGGCCACGGCCGGCACCGCGGCGGGCACCATGGTCGGCGCCGCCGCCAGGATCAGCAGCAGCGCGGTGGAAGCGGTCGGGAAAGCCCCGCGGGCGATGGCATCCACCCGCCGCAGCAGCCCCGGCGGCGGCTCGGGGCGGCCCCTCATGGCCATGCCTCTATCGCCGTGGCCGCGGCTCGGGCCGCGCCACCGCCTCGGGCGGCAGGATGCCGGCCAGGCCGTAGTCGAACAGCCGCACCACATCCAGCCGGTCCAGCCGGGCGAAGAGTTCCACTTCCGGCGTCCCGGCCTCGGTGAAGCGCACCACGCCCACCGGCAGTCCGGCCGGGAAGGCGCCGGCCTCGGTGCTGGTGACGACCCGGTCGCCTTCCTGCGGCGCCGCGCCTTCCGGCCAGTGCTCCAGCCTCGGCCGGGCGGTGTTGGTGCCCACCATCATGGCGCGCACCCGGCTGCCTTCCAGCGCCACGGGGATGCGGCTGTTCATGTCGGTGGCCAGCAGGACGCGGGCCGAACGGCTGCCCACCTCGGTCACGCGGCCGACGAAGCCGCGTTCGTCCAGCGCGATCTGGCCCTTGCGCACGCTGTGGTGCGGCCCGGCGGCCAGCAGCACGGCGCGGGCATAGGTGCCGCCGCCATCCGCCACCACCCTGGCGGTGCGGAAGGCCGGCGCGGCTTCCGGCACGAAGGCCAGTTGCCGGCGCAGCATGGCATTCTCGGCCTCAAGCGCGAGCGCGGTGGCATGCCAGCGGTGCAGGCGCGCATTCTCCTCGCGCAGCCGGGCATTCTCGCTGCGCAGATGGACCAGTTCCCGCGCCTCCTGCACGGTATCCCGCACCGCCGTCATCGGCTCCTGCATGGCGGCCCAGATCGGCGAGAGCAGATCCGCCAGCGCCATCCGGGCGCGCTCCGCCAGCAGCGCATCCGCCTTGCCCAGCAGCATGGTGCCGAAGGCCGCGGCGATGAGCACCGGAAGCGACAGGCGCGAGAGGGCCTGCCTGAGCGGGATGCTGAGACGGATCACCGGATCTCGTCCTCGGGGGTCAGCCCTCGGTCATCAATACATCGAACTCAGCACTTGGCGAAGGCGCTTCATCTCTTCAAGCGCCCGCCCGGTGCCGAGGGCGACGCAGGAAAGCGCGTCCTCCGCCACCACCACCGGCAGGCCGGTGGCGTCGCGCAGCACCTGGTCCAGGCGGTAGAGCAGCGCGCCGCCGCCGGTCAGGACGATGCCCTTGTCCACGATATCGGCCGCCAGCTCCGGCGGGGTGTTCTCCAGCGCCACCTTCACCGCCTCGACGATGGCGGTCACCGGCTCGGCCAGGGATTCGGCGATCTGGCGCTGGCTCACCACGATCTCGCGCGGCACGCCGTTCATCAGGTCGCGGCCCTTCACCTCGGTCACCGGGCCCTCGTCGCCCTCCTCCGGGAAGGCGGCGGCGCCGATCTCCATCTTGATCCGCTCGGCGGAGCTTTCGCCGATCAGCAGGTTGAAGTGGCGGCGGATGTAACTGATGATGGCCTCGTCCATCTTGTCGCCGCCGACCCGGACGCTGCGGGCATAGACGATGCCGCCCAGCGAGATGACCGCCACTTCCGTGGTGCCGCCGCCGATATCCACCACCATGCTGCCGGAAGGCTCGGTCACCGGCAGGCCGGCGCCGATCGCCGCCGCCATCGGCTCCTCGATCAGCAGCACCTTGCGGGCGCCGGCGCTTTCCGCGCTTTCCTGGATGGCGCGGCGCTCCACCGCCGTGCTGCCGGAAGGCACGCAGACGATGATCATGGGCGAGGCGAAGCTGCGCCGGTTGTGCACCTTGCGGATGAAGTGCTTGATCATCTCCTCCGCCACCTCGAAATCGGCGATGACGCCATCGCGCAGCGGCCGGATGGCGGCGATGTTCCCCGGCGTGCGGCCGAGCATCATCTTGGCTTCCTCGCCGACGGCCAGGACCTGCTTGCGGCCGCGCAGGTCGGCGATGGCGACCACGCTCGGCTCGTTCAGCACGATGCCCCGACCCTTCACATAGACCAGCGTGTTCGCGGTCCCGAGGTCGATGGCCATGTCGGCCGAGAGGAAGCCGAACAGGCGGGAAAACATGAGACGGCAACCTTCCAGGTGGTGCCCCGGTTCCGAGGGCCCAGGCCCGGACACCATGCCGGACAGGAGGGCCGCCGCCCCGGCGGGGGCAGCGCTCACGGTTTCGAGGGTATGGCAATTGACGCTGTGAGTTAGCCCCCCGGCGGTTCCGGCTCAAGCCTTCTCCGCAACCTGATGGTTGCAGTGGCACCGCGATCACGCAGCAGCGCCATGGACGGCAGGCAACCCGGGTGAAAACTGCCGCGTTGGCGCAGGCGAACAAAGAGGAGAGGAGTTCATGCGTAAGACCAGCCTCGCCCTGCTTGCCCTTGCCGGGCTCAGCCTTGGCGCCTGCGGCTACTCCACCGGCGACCGCGCGATTTCCGGTGGCCTGCTCGGTGCCGGCGCCGGTGCTGGCGTCAGTGCGCTGACCGGCGGCAATGTCGGCACCGGTGCCCTGATCGGCGGCGCGGCCGGCGCGGCGGGCGGCGCGCTGACCAGCGGCCGCGACGTCAATCTCGGCCGGCCGGCCTGGCGCTGAGGATAGC
>JAEWCI010000319.1 GCA_023390705.1 Pseudomonadota bacterium | reverse complement strand
CGCCGCTCCCCCCGCGCGACGCCACGGGCCAGGGCTGCGTGGTGGATACCTCGCTGTTCGAAAGCTCGGTGAGCTGGGTGGAAACGCCGATGAACGGCTATCTCGCCACCGGCAAGGTGCCTGCCCGGCACGGCACCGGCAGCGCCAACCTGGTGCCCTACCAGACCTTCGAGACCGCCGACCGCCCGATCTGCGTCGCCGCCGGGAACCAGCGGCTATGGGTGAAATTCACCCAGGCCGTGGGTCATCCCGAATGGGCGAAGGACCCGCGCTTCCTGACCGGGCGCGACCGCACCGCCAACAAGGCGGCGCTGGTGGCGGCGATCCGCCCGGTGCTGCGGCAGCAGACGCGCGACCACTGGATGGAGGCCTTCACCAGCGCCGGGGTGCCCTGCGCGCCGGTGAACGACATCGCCGAACTCGCGGCGACGCCGCAGCTTGCCGCGGTGGACCTGCTGCGGCAGGTGCCGGGCAGCGATCTTCGCGTGGTCGGGCTGCCCATCTCCTTCAACGGCGAAAGGCCGCAGCCGCGCGCCGCGGCGCCGACACTGGGCCAGGACAATGGGGACATCCTGGGAAAGGGTTAGCCGAAGCCCTGCGGGCCGTTCAGGGCGGGGCCGGGCCGGGCCTGCCGGATTCCTCCATGCAGGTCCCGCTCCGCTCCCCGAGGGCGCCGCCTAGGCTGCGGGCGCCTTCGCGGGCAGGCTGGCAAGCGCGCCGGCGAAGGCTTCCAGGGTCTGCGCCACGTCGCGGTCGTCATGCGCCAGCGAGATGTAGTATTTGCTGTCGCCCTTCAGGATGCCACTTGCCCGCAGGTGCTGGTTGACGTGCTTCTGCACCGCCGCATCGGCCCGCAGCGTGTCACGGTAGTCGCGCACTTCCTGGCCGGTGAAGACCACGTCGAACAGCGGCGGCTCGCCTATCACCTGGGCGGGGATGCCTGCCTTCCGCAGCATGGCGGAGATCTCGCCCATCAGCCGGCGGCCGGTGGCGAAGGCGCCTTCATAGGCGCCGGGGCGGCGCAGCACCCCCAGCGTGGCGAGGCCGGCCACGGCGGCGACGGGGTTGCCCGAGAGCGTGCCGACCTGCATCAGGAAGCCGTCATCGCCGACCAGGCCGCGGTCGAAATGCGCCATGATATCGGCCCGCCCGGCGATCGCCGCCAGGGCGAAGCCGCCGCCCAGGATCTTGCCCAGGGTGCAGAGGTCCGGCGTCACGCCGTAATAGCTCTGCGCGCCGCCATAGGCGAAGCGGAAGCCGGTGACGACCTCGTCGAAGATCAGCGGGATGCCGTATTGCGTGGCGAGGTCGCGCAGCCCCTGCAGGAAGCCGGGCACCGGGGGGATGAGCCGCTGGAAGGGCTCGACGATGATGGCGCCGAGTTCGTCATGGTGTTCGGCAACCAGGCTGCGGACGGTTTCCAGGTCGTTGAAGGGGGCGACCAGCACCTCCTCCTGCACGCTTTTCGGGATGCCGGCGCTGTCCGGCACCGCATTGGGGAAATTGGCCAGCTTCTTCGGCGCCAGGCTCATCTGCCCCCAGTCGGACATGCCGTGGTAGCCGCCCTCGAATTTCAGGATGCGGTCGCGCTTGCGGAAGGCGCGGGCGACCCGCAGGGCGTACATGTCCGCTTCCGATCCGCTGCTGACGAAGCGCACCTTCTCGGCGCAGGGCACCGCGGCGACGATCTCCTCCGCCAGGCGGATGCCGTGCTCGTTGTTGGCGAAGAAGGTGGTGCCGCGGGGGATCTGCGCCAGCACCGCCTCCAGCACTTCCGGGTGGCCATGGCCGAGGAACATCGGGCCGGAGCCGAGCAGGAAATCCACATACTCCTTGCCCGAGACATCCCAGACCCGCCCGCCGCGGCCTTCGCGGATGATGATCTCCGGCGCGAAATTGCCGAAGCCCCCGGCCGGCAGCACGCGCTGCGCCGCCTGGAACAGGGCCTGTTCGGTATCGCCGTGGGTGGTGACGTTCATTGGGCCGATCCTCCTGCCGGTGTGGCGAAGCCTACAGCGGTTTGCGCGTTATGCTGAACGCGCAAACCGTCGCAGGTCATTTGTCTGTCGCGCGGCTTCACGCTGGCGCCCAGGCCCGTCTGCGATCCGCCCTATGCGCCGGTGGCCGCCGGCACCAGCCGGATGCGCCGCTCCGCCGCCGCCTCGATGGCCGCGCGGCTGAACAGCAGCGGCACGTATTCGTCGCGTGCCCAGAGCGGGAACAGGTCCCGATAGTGCGGGCTGGCCGGGTCGCCGGACTGCCCCGGGCTGTTGATGGTGAAGCTGGCATCCCAATTGCCGACATCCACCACCATCCGCCAGGACACGCCGGAGACGATGCGGAAATCCTTCGCCCGCCAGCCATTGTTGTTGATGGTGAGGCTGGAGCCCCCCTTGGGCGCCGGGCCGACATCCAGCCGCGGCGCCAGCCCCGGGGCGAAGCGCGACAGCGGATGCTCGAAATAGCCCTGGTGCAGCCGGCCCCAGGCCCAGGCGGCGGGATCGGGGCCGAGCAGGGCGGCAACCTCCGCCCAGGCGGCCTCCAGGGTCTCCCGCAGGATCGCATTGCGCCGGGCGGCATCCTCCGGCGCTTCCAGCAGGGCCAGGGCAAGCTGCGTGTCCGGCACGCTCACCATGGCCGGCAGCCCTGCCGGGGCCAGCGCCTGCATCACGCCGGGAACCAGGTGCTTGCCGAACCAGATCTCGAACAGCGCCGCCGGGCCGCTTTCCGCGTCCAGCCGGTGGTCCCAGCCGGCCAGCAATGCCAGCGCCGGATGGTCCGCCGGCAGGGTGGCGAGCAGCGCGCAGAGGCGCCGCGCCGGGATGCAGGTGACATCCGTCTGCAGCCTCAGCGTCTCCGCCACCGACCAGCGGCGGTTCCCGGCCAGGGCTTCCGAAAGGCGCGCGTAGCGGGCGCCGTCGGTCCATTCGAAGCCGGTCCTCCTGCTGCGGTAGTCGTATTCCGGCGGCAAGTTCATCTGGTTCGCGGAGCCGAGCCAGCCGCAGGCCGGGTTGCTGCTGCGCGGCAGGCCGGAGGAGCGCATCAGCCCCGCCCATTCGTGCCGCCCGTCGCCGGGCACCGGCAGCAGCCCGTCCCAGCTCGGCCGGATGGGCACCATGCCGGCGGCGGCCCAGCCGATATTGCCTTCGACATCGGCGACGACATGGTTGGTGGACGGCGCGCCCCAGCCTTCCAGCGCCGCGGTGTATTCCGCCCAGTTGCGTGCCTTCAGGTAGTTCAGGCTGGCGAGATAGGCGGCGGTGCCGGGCTGCTGCCACACGCTGCGCAGCGCATAGGCGCGGTGCCTGGCGGCATCGAGATGCAGCACCGGCCCGTGCCGCGTGAAGCGCAGCGTCACCTCCCGCGCCGCCTCGCCGCGCACCGGGATCGCCTCCGTGA
>JAEWCI010000224.1 GCA_023390705.1 Pseudomonadota bacterium | reverse complement strand
GCCGAGTTCATCGCCTGGGCCAAGGCCAAGCCGGGCGGCATCACCTATGGCTCGCCGGGCGTCGGCACCACGCCGCACCTTTCCGGCGCGCTCTTCGCCTCCCGCGCCGGCTTCGAGGCGACGCATGTGCCCTTCCGCGGCGCCGCCCAGGCGATCCCGGTGATGCTCGGCGGCCAGCTCGACTTCGCGCTGGACAACCTGGCGAGCTACGTGCCGGTGATCCAGGAAGGCCGGATGCGCGCGCTTGCCGTCACCTCGGCGCAGCGCTTCCCCACCATGCCGGACGTGCCGACCATGGCCGAGGCGGGCGTGCCGAATTTCGTCGTCACCTCCTGGCAGAGCTTCGTCTTCCCCGCCGGCACGCCACGGCCGGTGATCGACCGGCTGAGCAACGCGCTGAAGCAGATCAGCGAGGACGCGGCGATGCAGCGCCGCTTCCTCGATGTCGGCGCCGGCATGGCCTGGTCCACGCCCGAGGAAGCGCGCGCCCGCGCCCAGGCCGAACGCCCGATGTGGCAGGAAGCGGTGCGCATCTCCGGCGCGCGCGTGGAGTAGGCCCGGATCGCCCGGGGCGGAAACGCCGCCCCGGAAAACCCCGGCCCGCTTCCTTCCCGGCGATGGCCGGGGCGATGGACGGACCCGCGCCGCGAAGCTTGCGTGGCGCTGGGGCGCCTCCCTGGGCATGCTGCCGCCCAAAATCCAGGGAGAGCGTCCGTATGATCCGTCGTCGCCATCTTGTCGCTGTCCCGCTGGCCGTGCCGCTGCTGGCAGCGCCGGGTGGCCTGGCGCTCGGCCAGGGTGCCTGGCCGGACCGCCCGGTGCGGGTGGTGGTGCCCTTCCCGCCCGGCGGCTCGCTGGACGTGCTGACCCGCCTGGTCTGCGAGGCGCTGACCCACAGGCTGGGCCAGCCGGTGCTGGTGGAGAACCGGCCGGGCGCCGGCGGCAATATCGGCACCGACGCGGTCGCGAAGAGCCCGGCGGATGGCTACACGCTCGGCTCGGTCTCGCTCGGCCTGCTCTCGATCAACCAGTTCCTCTACAGCCGCATGCCCTTCGACTTCGACAGGGAACTGACGGCGATCTCATTGATCTACGAGCTGCCGAACATGCTGGTGGTGCCGGCGCAGTTCAATCCTTCGCGCAGCCTGGCGGAATTCGTCGCCTGGGCGAAGGCGAAGCCGCAGGGCGTCAGCTTCGGCAGCCCGGGCATCGGCACCTCGCCGCATCTGGCCGGCGCGCTGTTCTGCGCCCGCCAGGGCATCAGCGGCATCCATGTGCCCTTCCGCGGCGCGGCGCAGACCATCCCGGCGCTGCTCTCGGGCAATGTGGATTTCGCGCTGGACAACCTCGCCAGCTATGTCCCCGTGGTGCAGGAAGGCAGCATCCGTGGCCTGGCGGTATCGGACGACAAGCGCTGGCCAACCCTGCCGGGAATCCCGACCATGGCGGAGGCCGGGGTGCCGGATTTCATCATCACCTCCTGGGCCTGCTTCATCGCGCCCATTGCCACGCCGCGGCCGGTGATAGACCGGCTGAACGCCGCGATGCGGGAGGTGCTGACGGAGCCGGCCATGCAGCAGCGCATGCTGCAGTCCGGCGGCCGCGCCCTGTGGGCGACGCCGGAGGACACCATGGCCCGTGCCCGGCGCGAAAGGCCGATGTGGCAGGAGATGGTGCGGCTTTCCGGCGCCCGGGCGGAATAGGGCGTGAATCGCGCGGCAAGCCGGAAGGCCGGATCATGACAGCTGCGCCTGCCCGCACCGGTCATGGTCCGGGGCGGGCCGGGAACCCCCGGCGCGGATGGCGCTTCTGAACGGCGGGTCGTTCCAGAGGGGTCCACTATGGGTATCATCGGCACCATCATCATCGGCTTCGTGGCCGGGCTGGTCGCGCGCTTCCTGCACCCCGGGCGCGATCCCGGCGGCTTCATCATCACCACCCTGCTCGGCATCGTCGGCGCCGTGGTGGCGACCTATCTCGGCCAGGCGGTAGGCTGGTACCGGGCCGGCGAGGGGGCCGGATTCATCGGTGCGGTGGTCGGCGCGGTGATCGTGCTGGCGATCTACAACATGCTGACCCGCCGCTCGGCCGCCGGCAACCGATAGCAGCTTCGCCGGCCCGGGGGCGATCGGCACCACAGCCTGGTCGCGCCCTTTCGCTGGAGCATTTTCAAGCCGGGTGGGATCACCCGGCGACTCGGAAAAATGTGCAAAAACAACAGTCTGGAGCGGTTGGCGTGAGCGCATGTGAACGGAAACCGCTGTAGCGCGGCCCCGTGCCGGAAGCCGGGTTACCCGGCCGGCCGCAGCGGTTGGTGCGTCAGCCTGAGCGCGCAGGCCGCCGCAGGGCATTTGTTTACAGGCCGAATCCCGCTCATGGGCGTTCACGCCCGTCCGCGATCGGCTCTGGGCCGATTGCCCCTTCACATCGGCGCGCATTCGTTCCGGCATGTGAAGACCCTTCGGCCGCCGGATGGATGGCCCGGACAGAGCGCGGCCCGCAGACCGGGGCATGGGAGCGCCTGCGTCAGCCGCTCCGCGCCACCGGGCCGCCCCCTCGGGGAAACCTGCCTCAGCGTGACGGCCCTGGACTACGCCGCTGGTCCTGCTCGTCACGCGAGAGGCTGTCGAGCAGGCTGGAGAAGTCGCCGCCCGCCTCCTGCTCATCCTGCGGCAGCCGGCCCTGCGGTGTCGCGCTGTCCACGAAGCGGGGCAGCACCTGGCTCACTGCCTCCAGCAGGCTGTCGCGGTCGGTGCCGGCGCGGCGGGCAATCTCGTCCAGTTCCTGCGGATCGAAGGCCTGCCGCAACTGCTCGGGGGAAACCGGGCGGTTCGGGCCGGGCGCCACCCAACTGTCCACCTCCTGCGAAAGCCCGTGGCTGCGCAACCCACCGAGCATGCCGCCAAGCCCGCCGAGGAGGCCGCCCAGCCCGCCGCCGCCCAGCAGCCCACCAAGCCCACCGGCCTGGCCGGCGCCCGGTTGCGAGGCGCCCGAGGCCGTGCCACCGCCGCCGAACAGCCCGCCCAGCAATCCACCGAGCCCACCCCCGGCGCTGCCCGCACCCGGCGCCCCGGCGGTGCTGCTGCGGCTGTGCTTCATCAACTGGTGCACCAGCAAGGCCACCGCGGCCATCTTCAGCCCCCCGGAGAGGCCACCGGCCAAGCCGCCACCGGAGCGGCCCGACCCGAAGAGTCCACTCATGCTTCGCTCCTCCTACCGCCTGGACATGGGGCGCCAACGCGGCAGGGATGGCAGTGTTGCCGCGGTCAAGCTGCCTGCCTCCCCAGCGTCCTCATCCGCGACGCCGGGCCATGGCAAGCCGCCTGAGCGCCAGGAACGTCGCTCAGCCCAGCAACAGCCGGCGGTAGCGGGCGGCGGCTGCGTCCCAGCCGAATTCGTTGCGGGCTCGGTGGGCGGCGGCTTCGCCCAGGCGCCGGCGCAGCGCCTCAT
>JAEWCI010000105.1 GCA_023390705.1 Pseudomonadota bacterium | reverse complement strand
GGGCGGTCATCCGCCCCCTTTTCCGTTCCGCCCTACTGGTCGAGGCCAAGGGCGATGCCTCCCCGGTGACCGAGGCCGATCGCGGCGCGGAACTGGCCATGCGCCAATTGCTCGGCGCCCGCTTTCCCGGCCATGGCATCTGGGGCGAGGAATACGGGCCGGACCGTGCCGGGGCCGAGTGGCTCTGGGTCCTGGACCCGATCGACGGCACCCGCGCCTTCGTCACCGGCAGGCCGCTTTTCGGCACCCTGATCGGCCTGTTGCATCTCGGCCGCCCGGTGCTCGGCATCATCGACCAGCCGGTGAGCGGCGAGCGCTGGATCGGCATTGCCGGGGAGCCCACCCGTTTCCGCTCCCCCCTGGGCGGCACGCCGCGCTGCCGGCCCTGCGCCCGGCTGGCCGAGGCCGAGCTTTCCTGCACCAGCCCCGACATGTTCGAACCCGCCGACCGCCCGGGCTTCGAGCGGCTGCGCGCCGCCGCCCGCCGCGTGACCTGGGGCGGCGACTGCTACGGCTACGGGCTGCTGGCGCTGGGCCTGGTGGACGTGGTGGCGGAATCGACCCTGAAGCCCTGGGACTGGGCCGCCATCGTCCCGGTGGTGGAAGGCGCCGGTGGCCGGGTGACGGACTGGTCCGGCCAGCCCCTGCGGCTGGACGGCGACGGTCGCGCCCTGGCCGTGGGCGATGCGGCCCTGCTGGAGGAAGCGGTGGGGCTGCTGGGGGGGCAGTAGGGCGCCGAAGCCGCCCGCCCTCCGCTGCCCTTCGCGGCTTCGTGGGAAGCGAGAGTTGCCCCGGCCGGGCCGAACCCCCATCCTCCCTGCCATGCTCCGACGCGATCTCCTGGCCTCCGCCGCCGGCCTGGCCCTGGCCCTGCCGCGCCCCTGCAACGCCTTTGCCCAGGCAGGCGCCGCCCAGGGTGCCAGCGGCGCCCCGTTGCGGACCCATGCCCTTTCCCTGCTGGGCGAGCCGGCTTTGCCGGCCGATTTCACCCATTGGCCCTGGGTGAACCCGGACGCGCCGAAGGGCGGCGAGATCGTCCGCAACGCGCTGGGCAGCTTCGACAGCTTCAACCCCTACATCCTGCGCGGCACCGCGGCGGTCGGCGTCACCATGCTGTGGGAGACGCTGCTGAAGGAAAGCATGGACGAGGCGAGCACCGAATACTGCCATCTGGCGCAGGCGGTGGAACTGCCGCCGGACCGCATGGGCGTCGCCTTCGAACTGCGCCCCGAAGCGCGCTGGCATGACGGCAGGCCGGTCACCGCGGAGGATGTGGTGTTCAGCTTCAACGCGCTGCGCCAGCACGGCCGCCCCTTCTACCGCGCCTACTGGGCCGATGTGACGGAGGTGGTGGCCGAAGGCCCGCGCCGCGTGGCCTTCCGCTTCCGCAGCAACGAGAACCGGGAGCTGGCGCTGATCCTCGGCCAGATGCCGGTGCTGCCGAAGCATTTCTACGTAGGCCGCGACTTCGCCCGACCCTCCCTGGACGTGCCGCTCGGTTCCGGCCCCTACAGGATCGAACGCTTCGAGCCGGGGCGCAGCATCGTTCTGCAGCGCGTGGCGGATTACTGGGGCCGCGACCTGCCCACCATGAAGGGCACCAACAACTTCGACACGATGCGCTTCGAGTATTTCCGCGACAGCACCGTGGCGCTGGAAGCCTTCAAGGCCGGGCAGGTCGATATCCGGCAGGAGAATGTGGCGAAGGACTGGGCCACGGCCTACGACTTCCCGGCGCTGCGCCGCGGCCTGGTGAAGAAGGAGGAAATCCGCCACGAATTGCCGACCGGGATGCAGAGCTTCGCCATGAACCTGCGCCGGCCGCTGTTCCAGGACGCCCGAGTGCGCGAGGCGCTGGGCCTGGCGATGGATTTCGAGTGGATGAACGCCAACCTGTTCTATGGCAGCTACACCCGCACGGAATCCTTCTTCTCCAATTCAGAACTCGCTTCCTCCGGCCTGCCGACGGGGCGGGAGCTGGAGATCCTGCAGGCCTATCGCGGCCGCGTGCCGGAGCAGGTCTTCACCACCGAATTCCATGCGCCGAAGACCGACGGCAGCGGCAGCAACCGCGAACAGCTTCGCCGCGCGCTGGAATTGCTGCGCGCCGCCGGCTGGACGGTGAAGGACCGCCGGTTGCAGAACGGCAACGGCCAGCGCTTCGAATTCGAGATCCTGCTGAACGGCCCGACCTTCGAGCGCGTTGCCCTGCCCTATGTGCAGGCCCTGCAGCGCCTGGGGATCGAGGCGCGGGTCCGCACCGTGGACCCGGCCCAGTACCAGGTGAGGATCGACGCCTTCGACTACGACATGACGATCGATTCCATCGGCCAGAGCCTTTCGCCCGGCAACGAGCAGCGCGACTACTGGACCTGCGCCAAGGCGCGGGAGAACGGCAGCCAGAACGTCGCCGGCATCTGCGACCTGGTGATCGATGAGCTGGTGGAGATGGTGATCGCCGCGCCGAACCGCGAGGAGCTGGTGGCCCGCACCCGCGCGCTGGACCGCGTGCTGCTGTGGAACCACTTCGTCATCCCGCAATGGCACAGCCGCACCTTCCGCATCGCCTTCTGGGACAAATTCGGCCGCCCGCCGCGCAATCCGCGCTACGGGCTGGCGCTGGATTCCTGGTGGATCGAGCAGAACCGCGTCGGCGCCGTGGAGGATGCCAAGCGCGAATCGCGCCAGCAGCCGCAATAGCGCCGCATGGCCGCCTATCTGCTCCGTCGCCTGGCCCTGGTGCTGCCCACCCTGCTGGGCATCATCCTGATCAATTTCGTCATCGTGCAATTCGCCCCCGGCGGCCCGGTGGAGCAGATGATCGCCGAGTTGCGCGGCGAAGGCGGCAGCGCCATCGGCCGCCTTTCGGGCGAGGGCCAGGGCGAAACCCGTGCCCCGCCGCCGCGCGAATCCGGCAGCGCCGCCGGCGGCGAGGCCAGCCGCTACCGTGGCGCCCGCGGCCTGGACCCGGCCGTTGTGCAGGAGATCGAGCGCGCCTTCGGCTTCGACAAGCCGGCCCATGAGCGCTTCTGGGAAATGCTCTCGGGCTATGCGCGCTTCGACCTCGGCCGCAGCCTGTTCCGCGACCGCCCGGTCTTCGACCTGATCCTGGAGAAGCTGCCGGTTTCGGTTTCGCTCGGCCTGTGGTCCACGCTCATCATCTACCTGGTCTCCATCCCCCTCGGCATCCGCAAGGCGGTGCGGGATGGCAGCCGGTTCGACCTGTGGACATCGGCGGTGGTGCTGGTGGGCTATGCGATCCCCGGCTTCCTCTTCGCCATCCTGCTGGTGGTGCTGTTCGCCGGCGGCAGCTTCCTGCAGATCTTCCCGTTGCGCGGGCTGCTTTCCCCCGGCATGGCCGATGCACCCTTCTGGGAACGCGCGCTGGACTATGCCTGGCACATGGTGCTGCCGACCCTGGCGCTGATCATCGGCGGCTTCGCCAGCCTGACCATGCTGACCAAGAACAGCTTCCTGGACGAGATCAACAAGCAATATGTCGTCACCGCCCGGGCCAAGGGCGCCAGCGAGAGGCGCGAGCTCTACGGCCATGTCTTCCGCAATGCCATGCTGCTGATCATTGCCGGCTTCCCCGCCGCCTTCATCGGCATCCTCTTCACCGGGGCGCTGCTGGTGGAGATCATCTTCTCGCTGGATGGGCTGGGGCTGCTCGGCTTCGAGGCGGCGATCCGGCGCGACTACCCGGTGATGTTCGGCACGCTCTACATCTTCACCCTGCTCGGCCTGGTGCTGCAGATCGTCGGCGACTTCACCTATACGCTGGTGGACCCGCGCATCGTCTTCGAGGCGCGGCGGTGAGTGCGGGCGGCGTGGTGACGCGGGGGGCGCTGCTCCCATCGAACGCATGCGTTCGATCCCCGCCAGGGGGCGGGCGCCCCCTGGACCGGCGTGAGTTCATCGCCGTGCCGAGGACCCCCTGGAGAGTCCTTGCCCCGGCGATCATCCCATGGGTTCCAAGGGCCCTGCGGCCCTTGGCGGGAGGGTGCAGGGAGGGCAGCGCCCTTCCTGCGGCACGATGACCCTCTCGCCGCTCACCCGCCGACGGCTGGCGAATTTCCGGGCGAACCGCCGTGGCTGGTGGTCGCTCTGGATCTTCGCCGTGCTGTTCGTGCTGACCCTCTTCGCCGATTTCATCGCCAATGACCGCCCCTTGCTGGTGCGGGTGGACGACCGCTGGCTGGTGCCGGTGCTGACCGACTATGCCGAAAGCGACATCCTGGAGGGCGGTCTGCCCACCGATGCCGACTGGCATGACCCCGTGCTGGTCGAGGAAATCCACAAGCGCGGCTGGATGATCTGGCCCCCCATCCCCTATGCCCATGCGACGGTGGTGCGCGACCTCGGCCGCCCTTCGCCCTCGCCGCCCACGGCGAAGAACTGGCTGGGCACGGATGACCAGGCGCGGGACGTGCTGGCGCGCGTCATCTACGGCTTCCGCATCTCCGTGCTGTTCGGCTTCACGCTGACGATCATCAGCTCCGTCCTCGGCATCGCCGCCGGCGCGGTCCAGGGCTTCTATGGCGGCACGACGGACCTGCTGTTCCAGCGCTTCATCGAGATCTGGTCCGGCATGCCGCAGCTCTTCCTGCTCATCATCCTGGCCAGTGTCATCGAGCCGGGCTTCTGGACGCTGCTCGGCTTCCTGCTGCTGTTTTCCTGGATGGGCCTGACCGGGGTGGTGCGCGCCGAATTCCTGCGCGGCCGCAACCTGGACTATGTCCGCGCCGCCCGCGCACTGGGCGTTTCCGACAGCCGGCTGATGGTCCGCCACATCCTGCCCAATGCCATGGTGGCGACGCTGACCTTCCTGCCCTTCATCCTCTCCGGCAGCGTCACCGTGCTGGCCAGCCTGGACTTCCTGGGCTTCGGCCTGCCGCCCGGCTCGCCCTCGCTGGGCGAGCTGCTGGCCCAGGGCAAGAACAACCTCCAGGCGCCCTGGCTTGCCTTCACCGGCTTCATCGTGCTGGGCGGCGTGCTGACCCTGCTGATCTTCGTGGGCAAGGCGGTGCGCGATGCCTTCGATCCGCGCAAGCTGCCGGGCGGTGGAAGATGAGTGGCGCGCCGCTCCTCTCCGTCGAGAACCTCGCCGTCGCCTTCGGTGCGCGGCGGGTGGTGCGTGGCGTCTCCTTCACGGTGAACCGGGGCGAAACGGTGGCGCTGGTAGGCGAAAGCGGCAGCGGCAAGTCGGTCACCGCGCTGTCCGCGCTCCGCCTGCTGCCCTCCGGCGGCCACAACCCGGAAGGCCGCATCACGCTGGATGGCGTGGAGGTGCTGCGGGCCGATGAAGCGGTGCTGCGCCAATTGCGCGGCAGCGTTGCCGGCATGGTCTTCCAGGAACCGATGACCTCGCTGAACCCGCTGCACCATATCGGCCGGCAGGTGGGGGAGGCGATCACGCTGCACCGTTCCCTCCCCGCCGCGGCGTTGCGCGAAAGGGTGCTGGAATCGCTGCGCCAGGCCGGGCTGCCGAATGCCGAGCAGCGGCTGAACGCCTATCCGCACCAGCTTTCCGGCGGTCAGCGGCAGCGGGTGATGATCGCCGCCGCCCTGGCCAACGACCCGCAATTGCTGATCGCGGACGAGCCCACCACGGCGCTCGATGTCACCATCCAGGCGCAGATCCTGGAATTGCTGGCGGCGCTGAAGCGCCGCCGCAACATGGCGATGCTGCTCATCACCCATGATTTGCAGATCGTGAGGCACCATGCCGACCGCGTGGTGGTGATGAAGGATGGCGAGGCGGTGGAACAGGGCAGGGTGGCCGAGGTCTTCGCCGCCCCTGCCCATCCCTATACCCGCATGCTGCTCGCCACCGAACCGCGTGGCCGCCCCGCCCCGGTGCCCGAGGACGCGCCGGTGGTGGTGGAGGGAGACGATGTGAAGGTGCATTTCCCCATCCGCCGCGGCGTGCTCCGCCGCACGGTGGGCCATGTGAAGGCGGTGGACGGCGTCAGCCTTGCGGTGCGCGAAGGCGAGACGCTCGGCCTGGTGGGGGAGAGCGGCAGCGGCAAGACCACCCTCGGCCTCGCCCTGCTGCGGCTGGAGGGCAGCCGCGGCGCCATCCGCTTCGACGGCCAGGACATCCAGGCACTGTCCGGCAGCGCGCTGCGGCCGCTGCGCCGGCGCATGCAGATCGTCTTCCAGGATCCCTATGGCTCGCTCTCGCCGCGGCTTTCCGCCGGGGAGATCATCGGCGAGGGGCTGGAGGTGCACGAACCGGGCCTGAGCCGCGATGCCCGCGCCGGGCTGGTGGCGCGGGCGCTGCTGGAAGTCGGCCTGGACCCCGCCATGGCGGAACGCTACCCGCATGAGTTCAGCGGCGGCCAGCGTCAGCGCATCGCCATCGCCCGCGCCCTGGTGCTGAAGCCGCGCCTGGTGGTGCTGGACGAGCCGACCAGCGCGCTCGATGTCTCGGTGCAGGCGCAGGTGGTGGATCTGCTGCGGACGCTGCAGACGCGGCACCGGCTGGCCTATCTCTTCATCAGCCACGACCTGCGGGTGGTCCGCGCCCTGGCGCACCGCATCCTGGTGCTGAAGGACGGCAAGGTGGTGGAGGAGGGCGAGGCGGAGCAGCTTACTGCCGCCCCCCGCCAGCCCTATACCCGCGCCCTGATGGCGGCCGCCTTCGACCTGCGCGCCGCCGAGGG
Source organism: Pseudomonadota bacterium (assembly GCA_023390705.1). Lineage (GTDB taxonomy): Bacteria > Pseudomonadota > Alphaproteobacteria > Acetobacterales > Acetobacteraceae > JAEWCI01. The sequence goes on along the minus strand of JAEWCI010000105.1, from coordinate 3,499 downwards.
AGTCAGGCAGTGACGGAACTGGAACGGCTGCGCGACCTGCTGGATGCGGGGCATGTGAAGCTCGGCGTGCATATCCGCAAGATGAACAGCCCGGGCAGCCCGGTCTTCCGCCAGTGGGAGAATGTCTGGCCGCCGGGCCTCATCCTGGCCTGTTCGCTGCTGGCCACGAAATTCGTGCATTTCTACCTGGGCGCGGCGGTGCTGGCGCTGGGCTGCGTCTGGTGGCTGGGCAAGGTGATGCCGCGCATCAAGGACGAGGTTCATGACCGCACCGCCGCCCTGGTGCTGGCCAATGAGACGAATTTCGACCTCTGGTGGGCCAAGGGCGTGCTGAGCCTCTATGTGGAATTGCCGGATGGCGAGAAGCGCGCCGCCGCCCGCCGCGACGACTGGCGCGCCTGGGTGCGCGCCGTCCCGGACAGCGCCCTGATCCCCGCGGCGAATGCCGAAGCCCAACCACGCGTGCATGTCGAGGACTGAGCCCATGGCCATCCTGCTCTCCACCAGGCCGGAGGCCAATGCCGAATGGCGCCGGGCGCTGCTGGCGCTGGACCCCGGCCTCGATATCCGGCTCTTCCCGGAAGCCGGCGACCCGCGGGATATCGAGGTGGCGGTCGCCTGGACCTCGCACGACATGGCGGAGCTGCGGCGCTACCCCAACCTCAAGCTCATCGTCTCCATGGGTGCCGGGGTGGACCATCTGCTGCGCCCGCCCGGGCCGCCGCCCGGCATCCCGGTGGCGCGGCTGGTGGACCGGCTGCTGACCTCGGCCATGTCGGAATGGGTGCTGCTGAACGTGCTGCGCTTCCACCGCCAGGACCCGGAATACCGGGCGCTTCAGGCGGCGCGGGAATGGCGCGAACTGCCGGCACCACTGACCGAAACGCGCCGCATCGGCATCCTCGGCCTGGGTGAGCTGGGCAGCGACGCGGCGCGCAAGCTGATGGCGCTGGGCTTCCCGGTGATGGGCTGGACCCGCCGGCCCAGGACCGTGGAGGGCGTGGAGTGCTTCCACGGCGCGGAATTGCCGCGGATGCTGGCACGCAGCGACATCCTCATCTGCCTGCTGCCGCTGACGCCGGCGACGCGCGGCATCATCAACCGGGAGGCGCTGGAAGCGCTGCCGCGCGGCGCCTTCCTGCTGAACGCCGCCCGGGGCGGCCATGTGGTGGCGGAGGATCTGCTCGCGGCGCTCGATTCCGGCCATGTTGCCGGGGCCGCGCTGGATGTGTTCGAGCCGGAGCCGCTACCGGCCGGACACGCCTTCTGGACTCATCCGAAGGTCTTCATGACCCCGCATGCCGCCAGCATCACCATCCCGGAAAGCGTGGCGCCGCAGGTGATCGACAATATCCGCCGCCTGAAGGAAGGCCGGCCGCTGCTCAACCTGGTGGACTTCGCCGCCGGCTACTGAACCGCCCGACCGGCGCGGAGCACGGCACCCCACGCCGCGAAGCCGGCCGCAGGGCCAGGCAGTGCCATCTCCCTCCCCCGGGTGGAGGAGGGAGGATCGCGTGAGGCTTCAGCCCGCCTTGCGGGTGTCGCGCGAAGCCTCGGCATTCGCCGCCTCGGAGGAGGGCGGCATGTCCCGGGTATTGGCCTCGGCCTCGGTCATGATCTGGCGCATGTCCCGCAGGAAGGCGGTGCCCTTCAGCGTGCGCTGCACCAGGATCGAGCGGCGGTCCATCGGGTCCACCTTGCGCCGTGCCAGATCCAGTTCGCCCAAGCGGTCCAGTGCCCGGGTGATGGCCGGCTTGGAGACATTCAGCTCCGCCGCCAGGCCCCGCACGGTGTGCGGCCCGTCATTCAGGTAGACCGTCAGGAAGACGCCGAGTTGGCGTGCCGAAAGATCCGGCCCGTCGCGCCGCACCAGGGCGACAACGGTGTCCCGAAGGATGCCGACCAGCTGGTCGGGGTTGCTCTGCATGGCCATCAGTTCAGTTCCCCTTGCCCCTTCGGGCCCGGTAACCTGCTCGGGTCGCCACCGTGGCGGTGGCAACTCGGCCAGGTAGGCGGAAAAACATTGTCTACCTTACTCTCTCGTAGTGAGAGCGGCGCGAGCCGAAAAGTTCCCGCCCCATCCCATTCTCGTTACTCAGGCAGTCCCCGGTCCCTTCTGCTGACCGAAGAGGGCGCCGATGGCGCCGGCCATGGCCCGCATTGCCTGCACTTCCCCTCCTTCCGGGCGGCCCGGCCTGGAGGCGTCATTCCAGGCATATAGGTCGATATGCCCCCAAAGCAGCCCTTCCGGGACGAAGCGTTGCAGAAAAAGTGCCGCAACGATCGCTCCCGCCATGGGCTTGCTCGAAACGTTGTTCATATCGGCAATGCTGCTGTCCAGCCAGGATTTGTAACCAGCATGCAGGGGAAGCCGCCAAAGGGGGTCTTCCGCCGCCAGCCCGGCCTGCAGCACAAGATTCGCGAGCGAATCGTCCGGGGTGAAGAAGGCCGGCATGTCGGGCCCCAGCGCCACCCGCGCGGCCCCGGTGAGGGTAGCGAAATCCAGCAGCAGCGCCGGCTTCCTTTCCGCCGCGAAGGCCAGCAGGTCGCACAGCACCAGCCTTCCCTCGGCATCGGTGTTGCCGATCTCCACCGTCAGCCCGGCACGGGTGCGGATCACGTCCATCGGCCGGAAGGAGGTGCCGGAGACGGCGTTCTCCACCGCGCCGACCAGCAGCAGCAGCCGCACCGGCAGGCGCAGCCGCATCACCATTTCCGCCAGGCCGATCGCCACCGCGGCGCCGCCCATGTCCTTCTTCATCCGCAGCATGGCGGAGGAAGGCTTCAGGTCCAGCCCGCCGCTGTCGAAGCAGACCCCCTTGCCGCAGAGCGCGACCAGGGGCGCATCCGCCGGGGTGCCGGGGGCCTGCCATTCCAGCACCGCCACCCTTGGGGCGCGGGCGCTGCCCTGGCCCACCATGGCCACGGTGGGGAAGCCGCCGGCCAGCGCCTCGCCCTCCACCACCTCGCAGCGCGCACCCTGCGCCTGGGCAAGCTCCGCGACGGCCGCGGCAAGCTCGGCCGGGCCGAGGTGGTTGGCCGGGGTGTTGATGAGGTCCCGCGCCCGCCAGGAAGCTTCGGCGGCGACCTGCGCGGCCTCGGTGCCGGCGGGCGCCACCAGCCGGGCGACGGCGCGCTCCGGCTTGCGGAAACGGTCGTAGCGATAGGCGCCGAGGCACCAGCCGAGCACCGCGGCTTCGGCCATGGCTTCCGGCGCTTCCAGCCGCCACAGGCTGCCGGCCGGCAGGGCATGGACCAGGCTGCCGAAGCTCCAGGGCGTCGGCGCGGCCTCGCCGAGGCCGAGCACCGCCCCCGCCAGCCCCTGCGGCCCCGGGAGCAGCATGAGTTGCTGCGCCTTGGCCGTGAAGCCGCTGGCTTCAAGGAAGCTGGCGACTGGCGGCGGCAGGCTTCGCCGCAGCGCCGCCAGCCCTTCCGGGGTAACGGCATGAAGCGGCAGGGCCGCGGAATCGGGGGCGGCCAGGCACGGCAACATCAGCAG
>JAEWCI010000086.1 GCA_023390705.1 Pseudomonadota bacterium | reverse complement strand
CGGCAGGACCGGGCCCTTCGCGTTTCAGGCCGCCATGGTGCGGCCGAAGGCATGTTCCCAACGCGGGATGAAGCGCGGCAGGACTTCCCGGTTGATGATGCGCGGCGGCAGCCTGCCATGCGCGCATTCGATGAAGGCCTGGGCCGCGATGGTGCTGATGTTGGCGCGGCTCTCATGCGTGACGCCGGCGGTGTGCTGGGTGCAGATCACGTTCGGCATGTTGAGCAGGGGATGCTCGGGCGGCGGCGGCTCCTGCTCCCACACATCCAGCCCGGCGGCGGCGAGATGGCCGCTGGCCAGCGCCTGGTGCAGCGCCGGTTCGTTGTGGATGCTGCCGCGCGCCGTGGTGACGAAGATGGCGCCCGTCTTCATCTGCGCGAAGGAGGCGCCGTTCATCAGATCCCGGCTGTCGCCGGTCAGCGGGCAATGGAGGCTGACGATGTCGCTTTCCGCCAGCAGCCGCGGCATCTCCACCTTCTCCGCGCCGCGGGCGGCGATGGTGGCGGCATCCAGATAGGGGTCGCAGGCCAGCACCCGGCAGCCGAAGGCAAGGCGGACGATCTCCGCGACGCGGGTACCGACATGGCCGATGCCGACCAGCCCCACCGTCCGGCCGCGCAACTCCCGCCCCATCAGCGCCACGCGGTCCTTGCCGCGCCCGGCCTTCATGGCGGCATGGGCTTCCGGCATGCGCTTCAGCAGCGCCAGCATCAGCCCCACCGCGTGTTCCGCCACGCCTTCCGCATTGCCGCCGGCCTGGTTCACCAGCAGCACGCCGGCTTCGGTGCAGGCGGCGGGGTCTATGGGGTCGTAGCCGGCGCCGGTGCTGCCGACCATCAGCAGCTTCGGCAATTGCGCCAGCAGCCCGCGCTGGACATGGAAGGGCTTCGGCAACTCGTCGCGCGAGGCCATGCAGTAATAGGCGTGGCATTCCGCCAGCGCGGCGATGACGGCCGCTCCCGGCTGGTCCAGCGGGATGCGCAGCACTTCCACCGCCGGGTCCTTCGCGGTGGTGTCGAGGAAGGCCTGGTGCGGCACATACGAAAGATAGCCGATGCGGAAGCGCGGAGCCGGGGTGGACAAGGGTGGTTTCCTCCAGTCGAAGAAAGTCAGGCGGGGACCGCGACCTCGCCCTGCATCAAGCGCCGCGCAGTGCGGAACACCACGGCGCTTTCGGCCAGCCAGCCGGTATTGGTCTGGCGCACCTCGGCGCCGACGGTGACCACGCCGGAAGGATGCGCCACGCGGATCTCGTCCGGCCTGGCGCCGGCGGTGGCCAGCGCGTGCGGCACGCTGCCGGCGATGCGGCAGGCCACCGCCAGCCCCATGGCGCCGGTCATCGGCACGGCGCGGTGCGGCCGTTCCATGGAAAGCATGCGCACCGTGATGTCGTGCCCCGCCGGATCCAGCACCTGGCCGTCCAGGGTGCGGGAAGGCGAGGGCGGCGCCACCAGGGCGATGCGCGGGCTGGCCAGCCCCACCCTCTCCGGCGCCCCGCCCAGGCCCATGGCGACGCCGGCGGCGCGGCGCAGCCTGTCGAGCAGCGCCATCAGCGCGGGATCGGACTCGATCTGCTCCGGCAGTTCCATGCCGGTCAGGCCCAGGTCGCGTGCCGGGACGAAGACGGCGGGGTTGGCGGCGTCCACCATGGTCGCGGCAACGCTGGCGCCTTCCACCTCCAGCCGGTCCTGCGGGTTGCCGGTGGGCAGCAGATGCGGCCCCTGGGTGCCGCCGGGCGAGAGGAAATCCAGCCGGATGCGCGCCCCGGTGCCGGCGACGCCGGCGATGGCGAAGTCGCCCTGCACCTGCGCCTTGCCGTTCAGCACGGGGAAGCGGGCATGGATGATCTTCTTCGTGTTCACCTGATGGATGCGCACCAGCGCCTCCCCATCCGGCACGCGCACCAGGCCCTCATCCACCGCGAAGGGGCCGACCGCGGCGGAGAGGTTGCCGCAATTGCCCTTCCAGTCCACCACCGGCCGGTCCACCGAAACCTGGGCGAAGGTGTAGTCCACATCGGCCTCCGGATGGGTCGGCGGGCCGATGATGACGCCCTTGGAGAGCGAGGAGATGCCGCCGCCCATGCCGTCTAGTTGCCGCCCATAGGGGTCGGGCGAGCCGAGGACGGAAAGCAGGATCGGGTCTATCGCCGCGCGGTCCTGCGGCAGCGCCCGGGCATGGAAGAACACGCCTTTCGAGGAGCCGCCGCGCATGAAGACCGCGGGGATGAATTTCTGGGTCATGTCGCCTGTCTCCTCGCCTCATGCCGGTCCGCGTCGGGCGCCGCGGGGCCGGTCCCGGCGGCGCCGCAGCCAAGCCTCCCCGGCGGCTCCTGTCGAGAGGGGGGAGGGCGGCGCCCCGGAATGGCGCGGGCCGGGTGGCTCCGCCTTCTGGCCACCGGCCCTCCGGTCAGGCCATGGGCCTGAATGCCGGATTCGCCCGCCGGAGCGATTCCGCCGCGCGGCGATCTGGTCTAACCACCTTCTGGAAGCAGGAGGGACACCAGGTGACAGGGCTGCGCTTCGACCTCAGGGAACTGCCCCCCAGCGCCCGGGCGCTGCGGGCGGAGGTGCGGGAATTCCTGGCCGAGGCCGGGAAACACTGGTCCCCCCGGGTCCGCGCCTATTCCTGGATGGGCTTCGACCGTGCCTTCTCCGAGGAAGTGGGCCGGCGCGGCTGGATCGGCATGACCTGGCCGAAGCAGTATGGCGGGCATGAGCGCAGCGCGCTGGAGCGCTACGTGACGCTGGAGGAGATGCTGGCGGTCGGCGCCCCGGTCGGCGCCCACTGGATCGGCGACCGCCAGTCCGGCCCGCTCATCCTGCGCCTGGGCACCGAGGAGCAGCGCCGCGAATTCCTGCCCCGCATCGCCCGTGGCGAACTGGCCTTCGCCATCGGCCTTTCCGAGCCCGATTCCGGCTCCGACCTCGCCAGCCTGCGCACGCGGGCCGAGAAGGTGCCGGGCGGCTGGAAGGTCAATGGCCGCAAGGTCTGGACCACCAACGCGCACCGCTGCGACTTCGCCATCACCCTGCTGCGCACCAGCCCCTCCCCGGACCCGCGTGCCAAGCACCAGGGGCTGAGCCAGATCCTCATCGACCTTAAGGCGTCCGGCATCTCCATCCGCCCCATCCTCGACCTGGCCGGGGAGGAAGGCTTCAACGAGATCACCTTCGATGATGTCTTCGTCCCGGACAGCCTGCTGGTCGGCCGGGAAGGCGCCGGCTGGGAACAGGCGACGGCGGAACTGGCCTTCGAGCGCAGCGGGCCGGAACGCTATCTCTCCTCCTTCCCGCTGCTGACCGCCACGCTGGACAGCCTGGGCGGCGAGCCCGGCGCCGAGGAGGTGGTCGGCCGTGCCGTGGCCCGCGCCGCGACGCTGCGGCAGATGTCGCTGGCCGTCGCCGGCATGCTGCAGGACGGCAAGGCCCCGGCGCGGGAGGCCGCGCTGGTGAAGGATATCGGCAACGACTACGAGCAGGCACTGCCCGACAGGCTGCGCGACGCGCTGGACCCGGCAAGGACGCCGGCCGAGGCGCAGGAGATGCTCGCCACCATGACCATGGTCGCCCGCTCCTATTCGCTGCGCGGCGGCACGCGGGAGATTCTGCGGGGTATCATCGCCCGCCAGTTGGGGCTGCGCTGACCATGAGCGATACCGAAGACCTCCGCGGCATGCTGCTGGAGCAGGTGAACCGCCTGCTGGCCGACCACGCCACGCCCGAAACCCTGCGCCAGGTGGAGGAAGGCGGTTTCCCCGCCGCGCTGTGGCAGGAGGTGGAGGCGCTCGGCCTGCCGCTCGCCCTCGTCCCCGAAGCCATGGGCGGCGCCGGCCTGGGCTGGGACGATGCCGTCGCGGTCTGGGTGGCGCTCGGCCGCCATGGCGCGCCGATTCCGCTGGCCGAAAGCATGGCCGCGGCCGGGCTGCTGGCCGGCGCCGGCATCGCCCCGCCGGAGGGCATCATCGCCCTGGCCGCGCCGGAGGGCAGCGTGGACT
>JAEWCI010000063.1 GCA_023390705.1 Pseudomonadota bacterium | reverse complement strand
CCTCTGGGACAGCGTGCTGGACGGCGAGGAGGCCCATGCGATCCTCGAGCGCGGCGACGTGGCAGCCGCGGATGCGGCGATGCAACGCCGCCTCGCCGGCGGCGTGGTGCCGACGGCCGGACGGGCCACGCTGGTCGGCGCCGGACCCGGCGACCCGGAACTGCTCACACTGAAGGCGCTGCGCGCGCTCTTGCGCGCCGATGTCGTGCTCTACGACAAGCTCGTCGATCCGCGCGCGCTCGACCTCGCGCGGCGCGACGCGCGGCGGATCGATGTCGGCAAGCGTTGCGGCCGGCATTCGATGAGCCAGGCCGCCATCAACGCCCTGCTGATCCGGGAGGTGCGCGCCGGCGCCCATGTCGTGCGGCTGAAGGGCGGCGATCCTTTCGTCTTCGGCCGCGGTGGGGAGGAACTCGAGGCTCTGCGCGCCGCTGGCGCGGCGGTGGAAGTGATCCCCGGCATTACCGCGGCGCTCGCCGCTGCCGCGCGTCTCCGCGTGCCGCTCACCCATCGCAGTGTCGCGCGCAGCCTGCACCTGATCACCGCCCATGGCGCCGAAGACGAGCTGCCGGCGCAGGATTGGCGGACGCTCGCGAAAGCGGGCGGCACGCTCGCCGTCTACATGGGCATCCGCACCTTGTCGCGCGTCGCCGCGGCGCTGATCGCGGCCGGCATGGCGCCGGAAACACCCGCCATCGCGGTGGAGAATGCAAGCCTGCCCGGTGAGCGTCGCATTCCCGCGACCCTTGGCGACATCGTCGCCGCCGTGGCGCACGCGAAACTAGACGGGCCGGCCCTCGTCCTCATCGGCGCCGTTGTCGCGTTGGCCGAGTCCGCCTCGGCACCGGACCGTGTTATCGAACGACATGCCGCGTAGTCCCGACATCGCCGACACGTCCGAAGACGGCGCGGCGGAACATCCCTTCACCCCCTTCGTCCGCACGCTCGGCCGCGGTCCCGGCCGCTCGCGTGCACTGACGCGGGAGGAAGCGCGAACCGCGCTTCGCATGGTGCTGCGCGAGGAGGCGGACCCGCACCAGGTCGGCGCCTTCCTCATGCTGCTACGCTATCGCGGCGAGGACCCGCAGGAGATGGCCGGTCTGGTCGAGGCGGCGCGCGAGGCGGCAGGCTGCCGCGGAGCGTGTCATGTCGCGGTGGACCTCGACTGGCCGTCCTATGGGGCCGGGCGAACGCGGACCGCGCCTTGGTTCCTGCTTGCCGCGCTTGCTCTGGCGCAGGCGGGACATCGTGTGCTGATGCACGGCTCCAACGCCTTCTCCTCCGGCGTGCCGGTGACGGAGGCGCTGGCCCTGCTCGGGCTGCGCCCGGCAACGGACCGGGACGGGGCGGCGCGGATGCTTGACGCAACGGGCTTCGCCTATCTGCCGCTTGCGGCGCTGAACCCCGGGGTCGATCGGCTGCTCGGATTGCGCGCCCTGCTCGGCCTGCGCTCGCCCATCAACACCGTGTCGCGGCTCCTGGATCCTTTCGATGCGCGCGCGGGCGTGGATGGCGTGTTCCACCCACCTTACATCGCGCTGCATCTCGCGGTGGCGGCCGAGCTGGGACGCCCGCGCCTTCTTGTTGTGAAGGGTGGCAGTGGCGAGGCTGAGCGGACTCCGTTGAAGACGGTGACCGCGCATCTGCATGAGAACGGATCGGCGCGCCAGGAGATGGAGCTGCCAGCCATGCTGGCTGGACCGGCACGGCCCGCGGCGGCGGACGAATTCCTTGCGGTCTGGCGCGGCGATGCCGGGGGTGTGGGATTGGCAACCGCCCTGGCGACCCTTGCGCTCGGCCTGCTGGCGCTGGGCGAAGCGGCCACGCCTGCCGAAGCGGATGCCCGCGCCCTCGATATATGGCACGAACGTGTCGTTCGGTGAGTATCAAGGACCGTTGTGAGCATGGCGGAGATGAATTTGCCCGGCTCTTGGCGCTGCCGGTAGGCTGTCTGCTATCGGTTTCTGATGCGACCCGTTTGGCAGTCCTGAGGTGGGATGCGGCCTCGATGGCGCGCGTCGGCGAAGAGACGCGGGCGCAAGGACCCGCTCTCTACTGGCTCCCGGTGGCGCCGGGCACGCCGCTGATGATGACCAACCGGGTGTTCTGACCACCTACGGCACCCGCCGCTTCGTCACCTGCACGGAGAGCGTCGCCGCCCCGAGGTCGATGGTGGTGTTCGACACGTTGCGCGCCAGCACGCGGACGGTGTTGTTGGACCAGGCGGTCGCGTCGAGCTCGAAGAACCGGCTGCTGGTCGCGAGCGAGGCCTGCGCGAGGTCGCCGGCCCGCGCGCCGGTGATGGTGACGTCGAGCAGCGCCGTCGCGCCGGCGGCGAGGCTCGGCAGGTTCCACGATGCCTTCGCCGCGAACTCCCGCCGGCCCGAGCCGGACAGCGTCCCCGAGAGCAGCGGCGTGCCGTTCAGCACGGCGGACGCCGCCTCCGGCAGGCCGTAGAGGCGCAGCGCCTGCAGGTCGATCGGCCCGTCAAAGCCGACGGTGCCGACCTGCGCATAGGCCACCCCTCGCCCGACGCGGATCGTCTGCCGGCGGTTCAGGTTCGGAACGCCGGCCAGGAAGCGGGCGAACCTGGATGCAGGCGCGCGGTGGCGGCTGACCACCGCATTACCGCAGCGGCTGGCGGTCGGCGCGTAGTCGATGCCCACCGGGTAGGTGTTCGTCCACCCTCCTGCTCTCAGCCGCAGCAGCCGCCCACCTTCGGGGCGGGCATTGGCGCTGGACCGCAGCACCCTTCCGCCGCCACCGTCACCGGCGCGACCTTCACCTCGTCCGCCTTCGCACAGCACGCCGCGTCCGGGGCCAGCTCCGGCTTCGGGGCGCAGCAGACGCCCTGCGGCGTGGTGGGCGTGCAGCAAGAGGACGCCGCCGAGGTGGGGGGCGCCCGGTCGGACGAGCAGACCCCGGTTTCGGGCAGCACCAATTCGACACGGCGCGCCGCCTCCACGTCGCCGGCCAGGAACGCGGCGATGGAGCGCACCTGCTCATGGCCGGTCGCCAGCAGGAAGGTCGGCGCGCGGCCATAGCTCTTCATGCCGGCGATGTAGAAGCCCGCCTCCGGGTGGCGCAGCTCGGCCTCGCCGTGCGGGCGCACGGTGCCGCAGGAGTGCAGGTTGGTATCGATCAGCGGCGCCAGCGCCGGCGTCGCCTCCACCGCCGGGTCGAGGGCGAGCCGCACCTCCCGCAGGAAGGACAGGTCGGGGCGGAAGCCGGTGGCCACGATCACCCGGTCAGCGCGCACCGTCGTCGCGCGCGCCTCCTGCCGGCCGGTGACGGCGAGCGCGCCGTCCGCCTCCGCGATGCGGTCGATCAGGAAGGGCGCGAGGGCGGTGACGGCACCGGCCTCGACGAGCGCCTGGGCGCGGGCGCCGAGCTCGCCCCGCTGCGCCAAGCCGTCCCTCGCCCCGCCGCCGAAGTTCACCGCGCCGAGCGGGCGGCGAAATGCCCAGAGGATCCGCGTACCGGGTGCCTCCTTCGCCAGCTCGACGAGGTCGAGCACCGCGTTCATGGCGGAGTGCCCGGCGCCGACCACAAGCGTCGTCCGGCCGGCATAGGTATCCCGCTCCGCGCCGAGCACGTCGGGGATGCCATAGGCAATGCGCTTGGCGTTCCGCGCCTCGCCGGGCGCGAGCATGCCGTGGCTGCCGGCAGGGTTCGGCACGTTCCAGGTGCCCGAGCAGTCGATCACCGCGCGCGCCTCGATCGTCGCCATGCCGCAGCAGGTCTCCACGTGCAGCACGAAGGGGGCGGCGTCGCGGTCGGCGCCGTCGTGCAGCCGGCCGAGGTCGCGGCGCGCCACGCCGACCACCTTCGCGCCGGTGCGAATGCGCCCCCGCAGCGCCGCCGTGGCGGCGAGCGGGGCGAGGTAGTCCGCCACCAGCTCCGTACCGGTCGGGTAGTGAGCGGGGTCGGGCGCCGACCAGCCCTCCGCCTCGAGCAATGCCCGCGCCGCGGCGTCGGTGTTGAACTCCCAGGGCGAGAACATGCGGACATGGCCCCAGGCGCGGACGGCGTGGCCCACCTCCGGCCCGGCCTCCAGCACCAGCGGCTCGAGCCCGCGGGCGAGGAGCTGGGCGGCGGCGGCAAGCCCGACAGGGCCGGCACCGATGATGGCAATCGGGAGGCTGGAGTCGGTCATAGGTATGCTCCTTGATGCATCGAGGGGAAAGGTATGAGGGCACGAGAAGTCGCGGGCCGGGTCACCCGCAGCACTCCCTGCCGGAGGAGCGCGCGGCGCGCGCGCGGTCGGCGGCGGCGAAGGCCCTCCCGGTATCCTGCAGGGCCGCGGTCGCCTCCATCCAGGCTTCCAGCGCCACCCGGAAGGCGGCGCGGCCGGCCTCGGTCAGCGCGTAGACCCGGCGCTGGCGGCCCTGGACCACCTCCTCGGTCGCGGTGACGAAGCCGCCGGCCTCGAACTCGCGAAGAACGGGGTAGATGGTGCCCTCGGTCGGCGAGCAGCAGCCGCCGGTGGTGCGCTCGACGGCGCGGGCGATATCGTAACCGTGCATCGGTCCCTCGTGCAGGACACGAAGGATGAAGAACTTGGACAGGCCCATCTTGATCGTGCCCGCCCAATAGTCCCGCGAGGCATAGTCGACACGCGGCGGAGAGGCTCGGCGCAGGGCTTCCATGCCCCCAAACCTATACCTTGCCTCTCAATGCATCAAGTGTAATCGCAGTTTGGATCAAGCAAATCGGAGGGGTGGAGATCGGCTTGGCTCGCCCAGACCGATTGGCGTGGCCGCCCGGCACTGGGCGCCGCCTTTTCGTTTAGCGGAAATCGATGTACTCGCAGAAGACCGAGATCAGGTTGTCCGATGCGTGCGGCGTGAACTTGGGGGACTGGCAGAGGAGCGCCCTCTCGAAGGGCCGGGCAGTGACCCAAGCGTCGCCAGCCACAACGGCGAAGGGGATGCGCCATGCAGCGCGATGGCGGCCGCGGGGAAGGTCACCCCCAGGCCCGCAGCGCCGCCATCTCCCAGGTGTGCACCGTGTAGCCGGCGATCCACGCCATCGCCGTCCGGTTCCGGAGCACCGGCCGGAAGTCGAGCGGTGAACCCGCCGCCGGGCGTGCCACCGCGACGTCCGGCATGACGACAACGCCGATGGCGAGGGCGGCTGCGGCCGCGGCAGCGGCGAACAGGAAGGCGGCAGACGGGCCGGCGAGCGCATCGAGCGCACCGGCCACGGCGAAGGAGGCGGCGCCGGCGATGCCGACGCCGGTCGCACATGCCAGGTCACCGCGCGCGACTGCGCGGTGCCCTCCAGTCGGTCGGCGATGGCCTTCAGGCCCGGCATGTAGCAGCCCGCCCAGCCGACGCCGCCGATGGCGCGCAGCACGAGGCCGCTCCAGAACCCGTCCGCCAGCACGGCGAATCCGAGATGCGACAGCGCCGTCGCGCCCGCGCCGACGAGATAGATGCGGCGCGCGGGCAACCGATCGGTCAGCCCCACCAGCACCGGCACCGCGACGACATAGGCCGCGAAGAACGTCCCGATGAGCCAGCCCGCCTCGGTCGCGGAGAGCGACCAGCGCGCGATGTAGCCGGGCAGGAGCGCGGGGAGCGTGAACGCCCCGATCTGCACCAACACCTGCGCGATCAGGACGGCGGCGGTGAAGCGGGTGTCGGTCACGGCGGGATCCTGGCGGTTACGCCACGATCCTAGCGGCGGCGACTTGCCCTCCGGGAGCCACTCTTGCCCGCGGCCATGTTCGCGAGAGCCTGCGGCGCGACCTTCAGGGCGGCCTTGCTACCGATTGCTCTCGGGCGGATCTGCCTGGCTGCCTAGAGCCGTCGCCGCGAAAGCACGTCGCCAGCGGCGATCAGCGCCGCCTGCAGGAACAGGTCCTCTGGTATCACCTCGAAGACGGCGTCCTCGACGGCAACCGTACGGCATTCAGAGCCGGCACATACCGAGCAACAGGGGCTGCTTCCCACGCGTGCCTTCAGCCAGTCCTCCATCGGCCGCCCCGCGATCCAGATGCGGTTCGACTGCTGCGGATCCGACCTGAAGCTCTGCTGGTCGATCTCCCTGATTTCGATGGACGGTTCGATGCCGAGTGGCGGCAACGCGGCGCGCAGCTTCGTCATGCCCCGCTCGATCTGCTCGTGCGTCGATTGGCAGCGTTCGCAGGTCCGGCCCCCCGCACTCACCAGGCGCTGCCAGACGATCGGTAGGGTTTCCATGGCTGCTCGTGCCTTGCCGAATGTCTCTTACCCGGGGCCGCCGGGCGGGCCGATCTGTGTGCGCGAGCCGCCCCGGCCCGAGTTCATTTCCCCCTGCCGGGGGCTGTCCCTACGTCTTCGGAGAGCGGCTCCAATCGCGGTGCATTCCGCTCGGTGAGTTGCCTGAGTGCATGCAGCCCGATCGGTGGTTCCGGCTGCCAAGGCAGCAGAAAGCTGCGGCGGGCCAAGCCGCCGCGGACCCGGGCGATCTGCGCCGCCTCGGCCTGCATGCGCTGGCGCAGCACCGGGTCCGTCGTGCCGCTGCCGGAGAGCCCGCGATTGATCACCCAGCCATAGGGCTCGATGCCGGCGCGCCGCAGGTCCTCCTGCAGGGCCGCGGCCTCCGAGACCGGCGTCGTCTCCGGCAAGGTCACCAGCAGCACCTGCGTCTGCTCCGGGTCGCGCAGCCGCATCAGCGGCG
>JAEWCI010000645.1 GCA_023390705.1 Pseudomonadota bacterium | reverse complement strand
GCGATGCCCTGGGCCAGGATGCAATCCACCACCTCGCGCAGGGTCATGGCCGAAGGGACGATGGGCCGGTAGGTGAGGTTGTCGATCTCCACCCGCCCGGCGGCGCCATTGCCGGCATCCTCGATGCGCGGCAGGTCGGCGAAGACATAGCCGGGCAGGTGCGCCAGGATCACCGCATGGGTGGTGTCCCCGGCGGCACAGGCGGCGCAGCCCTCGATCGCCTCGTCGAAATGCGCCCCGCAATCGGCCTCGGCGATCTCGACCACCGCCACCAGTCCCCGGTCGGGCGCCGTCTCGCGGCTGGAATCGGCGGCGGCCACGTAGAGCCGCGTGCCGCGCAGGTCGCGGGCCAGGCTGCGCCCGTCGCCATCGATGCGGATCACCGGATGGCCGGTGGGCCGGGCCGGGCCTTCCTCGGAACGCTCCTTGACCAGTTCCATGTCGATGCCGGCGAGTTCGGTGCCGGCTTCCGCGCTGCGGGTCAGCAGGAAGGCCCAGCGCTCGCCCGGAGAGACGGCGAGGTCGAGCGGCGCGCCGGCAAGTTCCACGCCGCGCCCGGCGGGGATCAGTTTTCGCGTCGCCTCCTCGAACTGGTAGCGCCGCAGCCGCGTGGCACCGGCTGCTTCCGTCATCAGGAACAGGATGGTGCCGTCCAGGCTCCAGTTGAGCGCGATGATGCGCTCGGCGGCATCGATCCCGATGCCGGTCACCAGCCCGTCCTCGGCCGAGACCGCGCCGGAGACGAGGTTGCCGATGCTGAAGATGTAGAGCGACTTCGCGGGCTCCGCATCGGCGGCGGCGAGGGCGAGGAAGCGCCCGTCCTCGGTGACGGCGAGCATGGAGGCGCCGCGCAGCGCCGGCGCCGAAGCGTCGGAGAAGTCGTGGTCGAGCTCGACGCTCCGCAGGATGTCCGGTGCTGCGCCTGGGGCGGGGGAGGTCGCCAGCCAGGCGGTGATCGCCTGCGCGGTGATGACGCTGAGCGTCCTGCCGCCGATGTCCAGCAGGAACAGCGTATCGGATTTCGGCGAGAAGGCGATGCGGGCCAGGCCCTTGGTCGGGATGACCGCCAGCGGCGCGCTCTCGGTGCGGATGGTGCCGCGGTCCCAGACCCCCACCCCGTCCAGCGTCCCGTCGCCGATGGTGAAGCCGGTGCCGGCGAGGAAGACCCGTTCGGGATTGGTGTTGGCGAAGCCATGGGTGCCGATGGCCGAGGCGAGATCCGGCCCCTCCAGCGCCGTCACCAGGTCGTGGTTCTCCGTCAGGTGGACATAGCCGCGCGCACCGCCCGCGGCAGCGCTGGCGGCCACGAGGAGGAAGCCCATGTCGTTGTCCACCGCCATGGCCGAGGGCGTCTGGGCATCATAGGTCAGGGTATGGACCCAGGAGAGCCGTGGCCGGGCCGGGATCTCGACCGGCGTCGCCTCCCCCGGCGCACGCGCGAAGAGCGTGAAGGCATGGCCTTCGGCGATGCGTCCCCAGCGGGGCGGGCCGTGCTCGCCCTCGCATCCCGGCAGGATCTGCGGCACCGGCTCGGCGCCTTCGTCGCAGCGGCGGATGGCGACGAAGAGGTCCGCCTCGCCGGTCAGCGCGGCGGCGAGATCGGGGTCCGCCTCGATCAATGCCTTGACCGGGATCAGCACCCGCTGCGGCACCACGATCTCCTGGCCGCAGCAATCCAGGGCATAGCCGGGTTCCAGAACGGCGAATTCGCGCCGGCAGTCCTCGGCCGGGTGCGCCACCACCTTGAGCCCGCAGACCGTGCCCGTGCCGTGCAGCAGCGCATTGTGCATCTGCCGGTGGCCGCGGTGGTATTCCTGTTCCTCGGTGAAGTCGCGCGCTTCCAGCAGCAGGCCGTCGAAATAGGTGTTGCGCCGGGGCTGGTGCAGGCCGCAGGGCAGGCAGGACGCGATCTTGGTTCCGGCTAGCATGGGCTGGGCCCTCCTCGGTCGGTGGCGAGCCCGAGGGGCTGGCGGCCCGCGGGAAACATCGCGTCCCCGCCAAGCCGTGCCTCGCCCATGGGCTGCGGGCGGATGGATCCGATGAGCATGTCGACGCCGGGTGTGCTCTGCCGGCCGATGGCGATGCCGGGGGAAACCAGGCGGAGCTGATAGCGCGCATGGGCGGGGATGGCGGCGGCGATCACCCGGTCCAGGCGCGCGCGCGCGGTATCGTCCGGTGCCGCGGTGGCGGGCAGGACGATGGTGAGGAGATGGGCCGCGCCGGCGGGGACAAGCGGGCTGCCGGCGATCGGGATGGGTGCCTTGACGCGGAAATGCTCGATGACGGTGGGCACCGGCTCGGCCAGCCCGGTATGCCACTGCAGCATCTGCCGCAGCCCCGCCACCGTGCCGCGCCGGCGGTACATGGCGATGGCCTTCGCCACCATCTCGCGCCGTGTCGCCTCGGGCCATTCCGGCAGGAAGGTGATGTCGAACCAACTCGCCAGCCAGTCCAGGAAGGGTCCCGCCGGCACGGCCGCAGGGTCGAAGAGCGCAGGCACGGCGGCATGCCGGGCCCTGATCTCGGCAAAGACGGTGTCGAAGTAGCCGAGAAACCTGTCGAGGAAGCCCGCGCTCTCCGCATCCTCGCGGAACGGGGCCGGCAGGTCGGCAAGGCTGGAACGGCGCGGCGCGAAGACGTCGAGACCGGCGATGCGCGGCGTCCGCGTGCCATCGCCGAACATCTCGATGCGCAGCCAGAGATGGCGGCCACCGGAACTCTGCACCAGGATCTCGGGCAACGCGCCGGCACTGATCTCCAGCGGCTTCGACCAGGCGGAGCCCGGGAGGCTGGCGAGCTGGGCTTCCTCCAGCACCGCATCCGTCGTGGCGGTCGAGAGCAGGAGGCGCGTCCGCTCGGGGATTTCCGCGTCCAGCGCGATCCGGTCCCAGGCGAAGCCCTCGCGCCCGCCATCCAGGGCAAGAAATTGCGCCACCCCGGTCCGCGGCAGTTCGATGCGGCGCGGGCGGGCCAGGAGCGCGATACCGGTGCCCGCCAGCCGGCCGCTCCGATCGGCACCGAAGCCGGTGAGCGGCAGCGGGTCGCGCAGCGGGAAGGCAGGGTCCTGCCACAGCAGCCTGCCCTCGGCGGAAAGCCTGAGCGCGGGCGGCGTGAGCCGCGTCCCCTCAGAAAGCGCCGCTTCGGGAAGGGGAGCGGCGCCAGGGACGGCGAAGGCACCGGCCGACCAGAGAAAGCCATCGCGGGTCAGCGCATGGACCTTGCGCCCGGCGATGATCCAGAGGTCGGGTTCGGGCCTGCCCGGCGCCTCGCAGCCGCAGGTGCCGCCACAGCCGCAGCCACAGGGTCCGGCCAGCGCATGGGCGAGATGGGCAAGGCCCTCGATGGGCGGAACGGAGGCGTGGGGGTAGCCCGTCTCGCGCCGCCAATCCCTGTCGAACCGCAGGACAGTGCGGGCGCCGGCATCGGCGACGCAGGCCCGGCCATGCGCGTCGAAGCTGACGGCCACCGGTTCGGACAGGGGGATGACATGGCGCATCCGGCCCTCGGGCAGGGCCAGCACCAGCAGGCGGCCGGCGCCGCCCTGCCCGGCATCCGCGATGACAAGGTCGCCATTCGGCGCGAGCGCCAGCGCCACTGGGCGGACCAGCGTGTAGGGA